>JASHVC010000278.1 GCA_030039655.1 Xanthobacteraceae bacterium
GTCGAGGGAGAGGTCGGCGCGACCGTCATGGAGACGGCGATCAAGCACGGGGTGCCAGGCATCGAAGCCGAATGCGGCGGTGCTTGTGCGTGTTCGACCTGCCACGTTTATATCGAAGAGGCGTGGCGGGAGAAGGTGGGCGAACCCTCGCCCATGGAAGAGGATATGCTTGATTTCGCCTTCGAGGTGCGGCCGAACTCGCGGCTGTCCTGCCAGATTAAAGTGCGTGAGGAACTCGACGGCCTCACCGTGCGTACGCCGGAGCGGCAAGCTTAGAACAAATAGAACGAATCCAAGCGATACTGGAACATTCCCCCGCTGTTCTAAGGGTTGTTCCTAGGGTCCTCTTCCCCTGCCGGTGCGAGCGCGCTAGACACTCGTCACCTCATTGAAATGCGCCCATCAAACAAAGACGAGCACGAGACCATATGACTGAACCTATTAAAACCGACGTTGTGATCATCGGCGCCGGGCCGGTTGGCTTGTTCGCGGTGTTCGAACTCGGCTTGCTCGATATGAAGACCCATCTCATCGACATTCTCGACAAGATTGGCGGCCAGTGCGCCGAGCTTTATCCGGAAAAGCCCATCTACGACATTCCCGGAATTCCGCACACCAGCGCGCAGGGGCTGGTCGATAATCTGCTGCAACAGATCAAGCCTTTCGGCGCGCAGTATCATCTCAACGAAATGGTGGAGACCGTAGAGAAGATCGGCGATCCGCTGTTTCGTGTGCGCACGGACCAGGGCAAAGTATTCGAGAGCAAAATTGTCGTGATCGCCGCCGGTGGCGGCTCGTTCCAGCCCAAGCGTCCTCCGATCCCCGGGATCGAGCCCTACGAAGGCAAATCGGTGTTCTACGCGGTGCGCAAGATGGAGTCGTTCCGCGACAAGCGCATTCTCATCATCGGCGGCGGCGACAGCGCGCTGGATTGGACGCTCAACCTCGCGCCGCTGGCAAAACATCTGACGCTGCTGCACCGCCGCAGTGAATTTCGCGCCGCGCCCGACAGCGTCAACAAAATGATGGCGTTGGTCGGCGAAGGCAAAATCGACTTTGTGCTCGGTCAGGTCACATCGCTGGTCGGCGCCGATGGTCAAATCGGCAAGGCTTTGGTCAAGACCAATGACGGCTCAACGTTCGAAATTGCTTGCGATGCCGTGCTGCCGTTCTTCGGGCTGACCATGAAGCTCGGCCCGGTCTCCAGTTGGGGCTTCGAGCTGAAGAACAACGAGTTCATTCCGGTCGACACCGCGGCCTTCGAAACCAGCGTGCCGGGAATTTTCGCCATCGGCGACATCAACTGGTATCCCGGCAAGCTCAAACTCATTCTGTCCGGCTTCCATGAAGCCGCGCTCATGGCGCAGAAGGCATATCACTACATCTACCCGGAAAAGCGGCTGGTGTTTCAATACACGACGTCGTCGACGAGCCTGCAGAAGAAGCTTGGCGTGGCGCCGGTCCGGGCAAGCTCGTAGTCGTTCTGCGCTTTGCCTCACGGATTGCGCGGTGCCGGAGGCGCTAGGCTCGGCGCTGCCGGGGACGGGATAAACGGCGGCGAAGGCTGCGGCACTGCACTGAGCGGTGGCAACGGCTCGGCGCGGACCGCTGATGGCTCCGGCAGGCCGACCACGACGCGTACCGCCGCCATCGCGGCATCGGCCATGGCCGCGTAGCCCTCCGCCGTTGGATGTACCGCGCCGCCGTAGACGGCGCTCATTACGCCCCAGAGCGCGTCATGAATGTCGCTCGGCTTGAGCGTCGCCGGTATGCCTTCCGGATAGGTCATGGCGGTAAAATAGCTGTCGTTGGCGGTCCTGATCCAGCGGCCACGCGGCGCATACGGGGGGTAGTCGCTGGCCGGACGCGAGCAGGCCAGCGGATCCTCCGAGGCGACAGCAAGATCGGTGACAAAGCTTTCGCCTTTTGGCGAGAAACAATCGCGATCAAATTCGGGATCGTCGGGCGCGTGCACGCACATGCCGTGCTGCTCAAATGCGTTTTGGTGACCGTCGACAAACGTCATGCGATCGTTGATCGGATCGCGGCAGGCTTTGTCGCCATCACAAGTCGCCAGCGTCTTGAGTGCCGGCAGGAATTTCTTGTCGACGAAATCCGCGGCCTCGCGCAATCGTTGTTCGTTGGCGGAAAACGCCGGATGAATATCCAGTCCGTCGCGGCCTCCGGGGCAGGGTTTGTCGGGCGCCTGCATGGCCGGATTGGCGTAAGAGACAAAAACAACGCGTGAGAGATGACCACCCACCATAGGTTTAAGCGCTGCGCGCAGCCGCGCGAATTCGTCGGGCAAGCGCTGCTCGAGGGCCGTTTGCGCATCTTGGGCGCTGACAATGCCGCCGCCCTGCTTGAGCACAAAGCGTTCCGCCGTTGAGCTGACGATGACGTTGGCAACGAGCCCGGCAAAATTCACGTCGTTGGCCCCGATGGTCAGCAGCAACATGTCGAGCGCGCGCTGCGGCTGGGTCTTGTGGGCCTTGTCCAAAAGGCCCTTGAGCTCTGTGAGCTGCGCAGGCGCCAGCCCTGAACACCGCTCGATGCCGACGACGGCCGGGCAGTCGTCGAAGAGTTGCCCCGCGAACATGCCGGCCTGAATGGCCGCGCCGGTGCAGGCGAGCGGGAGGAAGGTCACCGCAAGATGCGGCTGCTCGACCGCGAGCGCGAGCGCCGTGCGCAGCTGATAACTGTAGAGCGAGCGGTGACAGCCAGGGCTCATCCATCGCGCGCCGTGGCGTGCCCAGTCTCTAGCTGCTGTGGCGTCGCCACCCGCTCCGACCTCGCAGGAGCGGTCGCCCGTGAAGCCAGCGCGGCTTGGACGGAAATAGGAGCCGCCGCCGCCGAAGCGCCGGAAGCAAAAACCGCCTTCGAGTTCTACCGCCCGGTCAGGATTGCCTTCGCCTGCCGCTATGGAATCTCCGAGACCGGCGATCAGCAGGTCGCGCACCGCGATCTCGGCGACCACCCGCTGCGCGGTACCGTCGCCTAGCGGCACATCGACAGTAGCGACGGTCGTGCGCCCATAACGGACCCGCAGCCTGACTTCCGTGTCGCAGGGCGCGCTCAACTGCTTGAGTGGCCCGTCGCCATCGTCGAAAGTCCAGGCACAGGTCTGGTCCGAGGGCACTGGCCCGGAGACTCCTACGACAATCGGATGGTCGCGTGGGGCCAGATAGTTCTCCCGCTCCCCGTCACGCTCGCACGTGTCCAAAAGGTTGCCGAAATTGTCGAGGCACAGATTGGCGACGACGTCCTGCGCCCAACCCAATCCCGCGCTGTCGTGCTCCAGGCGGCGTTCCGCGGCGAGAATGCCATCCCCGCGGCTTGCTGCCTCTTGCCGCTGGAAATCAGCTTCCTTTCGGAACAGCCGAAACCGGTTTTTCACCTCCCACACGATGTGAAAACCACCCGTGTCCGAGAGTTGCGCCGAGGCCACGTCGAAAGGCGCGGTTGCGATCAAGGCGGCGAGAACGAAGAGAAGGCGCATGGTGGGCTTGGGCGGCCGGCCTATTGGCTTTGATGCCTCTAACACGTCGCTTACGGCGGAAATGTGGGTACCCGACTGAGAAATAGCGCCGCATCAAGTGCTTGGCGAGCATAGTCGGGGATTAATCCGCGACATTCATCCGGCGTTCACCTTGTATCTGTCAGACGTTGCGGCGGGGGTAATCCTTACCCGGATCGTGACCGCCTTCCTCGGCTCCGCGCCGAGGAGCGCTGGAATTTGCGTTTGCCACACTCGCCATGCTCGATGTGACACAGTCCTCAAGTCTTGCCGCAAATTTGGCTGGCAAGGGAGTCGTGACGGAAGAAGTCCCCGCACCGCGCCGCGGCGAATTTAGCCGTGGCAAGATCGCTGCCCTCTTCGTGGTGTTGATGACGATCGTGTCCATCCCGATCATCATGTACCCGCTACCGCCGATCTCCGACTACATCAATCACCTTGCGCGCATGCATGTGATCGCGACCAGTGGCAGCGATCCGGACTTGTCG
>JASHVC010000279.1 GCA_030039655.1 Xanthobacteraceae bacterium
CGGACCGCCTACCGTATGGGAATCGACTCGCAGCTGGAGCCCAACGCCTCGATCGCGCTGGGTACATCCGAAGTTTCGCTGTTCGAACTCGTGTCAGCCTATGCGCCGTTCGCCAATGGCGGCTTTGGGCTGACGCCTCACGTGGTCGAGCGCATACGCACCACGGACGGCAAAGTGCTGTACACGCGCCCGGCGCAGCCGCTTGGCCGCATCGTTGATGCGCGCTACGTGGCGATGATGAATGCCATGATGCACGAGACACTCGTCAGCGGTACCGCCCGCCACGCCGATCTTCCCGCGTGGCAGGCCGCCGGGAAGACCGGCACCAGCCAGGATTTCCGCGACGCTTGGTTCATCGGCTACACTTCGCGCCTCGTCACCGGCGTTTGGCTCGGCAACGACGATTCCACGCCCACCCGCAAGGCCACCGGCGGCGGCCTGCCGGTCGACATCTGGAGCCGCTTCATGAAAGTAGCGCTGCGCGGCACCGCCCCGTCACCACTCCCGGGTTTGTCCGGCGGCGAATGGTTGTTCACGCCGCCACTGCCTAGCGCGGAAGCGCCCCGCCAGGTCAACGCACCGCAGAACCGTGGCGGCGGCCTCGACTCGTGGCTGCTCGACAAGCTGTTCGGCCAGCACTGAACGCCGCGCCCGAGCCACCGCGCCCATACGAACGACAAGCTGCTGATTTAGCAGATTTAATTGTGCGCCGTCCGGCGTATCCAGCAGACTGGTTTATGCCCGATGTTCACAAGCCCTTTCGCTGGCGAGCTAAGAGGACCGAGCTACACTCAGAACTAGCCCAAGCATCACCACCTTAAGCCAGCGCGAAGAATGTTCTGGAAGACAGTATCCTGAGCAAGCCCGGGCCTCGGAATGAAAGAATTATTCGGACAAGCGGTCCTTATTATCGTTTTGCTGTGCGCAAGCGTCGCCCTGGTCGGTGGCATGACGGGCTGGATTGATTTCCAGAGCTTGATTGAGAGCCATCCCTTGCCGGTAGCAATTACGCGCGCGCAACAACCAGCGTCCAATGCAGTCGCTACACAGCCACCGCCGGCGCAAAAGGCACCTGAGCAGAAAGCACCTGAGCAGAAGGCCCCAGCGCCAAAACCTGTAAAACCATTGCCCGCCGCAGCACCAGTTCAGTCCACCGCGCCGCCGGCCCAGCCAGCTGCAGCGCCAGTCGAACCAGCTGCGCCACAAACCGTCGAGCTGAAACCACCTGAGCCGGAGGTAAAAGCCCCCGAGGCAAAGCCGGCTCAGCCGGCGTTATTGGGAACTGGCTACGACCAGCTTAGGGGTTTGGGAAGGGAAGCGGCTGGGTACGGTCTTTATTCGTACGGAGTCTTGGCAGCTCCTTCGCCGCGATCAGCGGCGCTCCTTAGCGAACTTTTTAAGTCCATCCCGTCGATTGGTGCGACAAGAGCCCAGCTCAATATTTTCTACATTCCAACAAAGAAAGAAAAAGTAGCCGATTTTGCTACTTTGGTGGAAGCGTCTCGCAACGACCAAACAAAATTGGCCGCTCGTTACTCCGACGCGCTGTATGACTATCAGATGGCCAGAGCCATCCTAGGTCACTTATGCAATCCGCCCGCAAAGCCAATGGCGACCTTATGCAAAGGCCCAATGTCAGGCGGGCCTTATATTTTAGCGAATTCCAGACCCGCCAGTATTTTGGAACCCGTACCGCCGCCGTTTCTGTTTGTTGATCTGAGTGACATCAATCCGCACGCCTATGCCGAATTCATATCTGCGTTTAGGGGGGTGGTGAAACGGGAAGATGCGACCGACGATGCCAAGCTTTATTCACTGCGGCTGAAGCTCCTTAATCTTGGGCTTACGGTTGCGGATTGGAGCCCAAACGTCAAAAAATCGATTGTGGACATCGTTCATGCTTTTGAGAGTTCGCCGGACGGCCAGGCATCCAGATGAGCCTTTAGTCGTTGTCCTTTTTGATGCTGCACCTCTGCTTCCGTGCTATAGAGAGGTCTCTGTGATCATGCTAGCTGAGCGTTGAGCGCGCCGAACCAAGTTTCAAAAATGAAGAGCGCGCCGCGTGGAACCGGAGTTTCATCATGAGCACTAGCACTGACATTTCGGCGCTTTATCTCGAATTCACCGATGCGTTGACCGAGGTGCTCGCGGAAAATGCCGTTGGGGCTGCAAGACGAGGCCGTCTCGCGAGGGCTCACGCCGTCGTCAAGAATCATCCTGAGTGCGGCGAATCTGGATACTTTTTGGCGGTCGAAGCTGCATTTACCCGGTGGCAAACGATTCAGAACACCGGGCGATTGGCGGCTTGAATGGTGGGGAGCCCTGAACCGCCACACCAGCGGTCGACGGCAACTTTCTGAAGGCGACGGTCAGACTGCGACTTTGCCGAGGAACGTCTCGACGGCGCCGCGCAAATTGGCCGCGACGTTCGCCACCACTTCCGAGGATTGCAGCAGTGCTTCCGCCGAGGCGCGCGCCTCGTGAGACGCACTCGCAACCTCGTCGAGAGCGGTGACGGCCATCTTGGTGCCGTTCGCGGCACTGGCGACGTTGCGGGAAATCTCTTCGGTCGCGGCTGCTTGTTGCTCCACCGACCCCGCAACCGAGAACGTGTCGGTATTGACTTCCTGCATGCGCTCCGCGATGCGGCCGATGGCGGCGACCGCGGCACCGGTCGATTGCTGCACGGAGGCAATCTGCGCCGCCACATTGTCTGTGGCCTTCGCGGTCTGCGCGGCGAGCGATTTGACCTCCGACGCCACGACGGTGAAGCCCCTACCAGCCTCGCCAGCGCGCGCCGCTTCGATCGTCGCGTTGAGTGCCAGCAAATTAGTCTGGCGTGCGATGTCCCCGATCAAACTGACAACGTCTCCGATTTTCTGCGTCGCATTCGCCAGGCTGGTGATCTGCTCATTGGCGTGCTGCGTTTCGCTCGCCGCGTTGCGCACGATCTCGCTGGTACGCACGAGCCGCCTGCTGATTTCGGAAATCGACGCCGAGAGCTGCACCGCCGCGGCCGCCGCCATCTCCACGCTAGCGGTCGCACCGCGCGACATCTCGGCGCCGTGGCCAGCGTTCTGTGACGTTTGGCCGGAAACGCCCAGCAGAGCGCTCGCCATAGTTCGCATGGTCTTCACGCTGTCGGTCGTGGACTGCAGCAGATCTTCTGTCTGCTGCCGGAACGACTGAACGGCTTCTTCGAGGGCCAGGCGCCGCTCCCGATGCTGGTGCGTGGAATTTCGCTGCAGGGCGGCGCGGCGACGTTCCGAGATGTCTTCGTGCGTGTCGACCCATCCGCCGTCACTCCGCGGCCGGGTCGCGAAAGCGACGATGCGGCCGTCCTTCATCTCCCAGGCGGTACTGGTCGACTTTCCCTGGGCGATTTTGGCCGTGCACGCGGCGGCAAAGCGCCCCGCATTACCGAAGAAAGTCCCGGTCCCTCGGCAGCTTTCAAGCAAATCCCGCAGCGAACGGCCTGGCTTGGCCTGTTCGGCAGTCAATCCGTAGATCTCCAGATAGCGTTCGTTGCACAGCTTGAGCCTCGCCGAAGCGTCAAATAGGCAAACGCCTTGCGGCATGCCGTCGAGCGCATCGTTCAGCAGCCGAATATGCCGACGCAAACTCACGATCACAAAGGCGCCAGTGGCGGCGAGCCCGATGAGTATCGCCAACGCGGCGGCCACGGCACCGGGCGGCAGCGCACCCAGCAAGGCATCTTGCGGAATCGTCAGGCTTGCGGCGAACGAAACGATGCCGGCAGCAATGATCAGCAGCCAGCAATATGTGACCACGAAAGGGTTATGCGCCTTAGGCATTTTCCCCGCTATCCCAAAGAGTTAACGAACGGTAGCTGCAAACCGTTCCTTTCGAGTTAAGTTGTCGGCAGCAAATGCATAGCGAAGCATTAAAATTCGCCGGACGGACCAGATTGATCGGCATTCTGCACCGGCAGCCACGGCGGCCTAACGAGCGGACCGCAATGCTGCACTACGCCCTACAAAGCTAACGACGCAGATCGAGAACGCGCGCCTCGGACTGCCGGCGCAGGTCATGGTTCTTCAGCGGCAGCGAGCGGACGCGTTGACCGGTGGCGGCAAAAACCGCGTTGCACAGCGCCGGTGCCAGCGGCGGCACCGGCGGCTCTCCAACACCGCCCCAAAAACCACCGCTCGGCACGATCTCAGTTTCAACTTTCGGGACACTCGCCATTCGCAGCACTTGGTAATCGTTGAAATTGGATTGCTCGGTACCGCCATCCTTAATGGTGATCTCGCCGGAGAGTGCCGCGCTTAACGCGTACACGATGGCACCTTCGTTTTGCATCTCGACCGTGAGCGGATTGACCACATGACCGGGGTCGATCGCGGAGACAACACGATGCACATGCACGCTGCCGCCCTCTACGGAGGCCTCTACCACTTGAGCGCAGTAGCTGCCGCACGCCGCGTTGAGGGCGATGCCGCGGAAGACTCCAGGCGGCAACGGTTCTCCCCATCCGGCGCGGGCCGCGGCAGCGTCGAGCACCGCAAGATCTTTTGGGCTGTTGCGGAGAAGGAGCCGCCGGTATTGGTACGGATCGATGCGGGCGGCGTGCGCCATCTCGTCGACAAAGCTTTCCTTGTAAAATGCGTTCTGCGTGTAATTGATCGCGCGCCAGACGCCGAGCGGCACGGGCGTTTCGCGCACCACATAATCGACCAGATAATTGGGCACGCCGTACGGCATCTCCTCGGCAAGACCGCTAATGAAAGTCTTGTCGACGTAGCTCGAACCGAAGCCGCGCACGATCGCGGCGACGAACGAGGGCCCGGCCAGGCGGATCGACCAGGCCACCGGCATGCCCGAGGCATCGAGTCCGGCGACCAGACGCGCCATGCCGAACGGGCGATAGAAGTCGTGCTGGATATCCTCTTCGCGGGTCCACAGCAGCTTGACTGGCTGTTCGACCTCCTTGGCGATGAGCACGGCCTCCCGGACGTAGTCTTGCGTCGGCGCGCGGCGTCCGAATCCGCCGCCGAGCATCATCCGGTGCATGACGATCTTTTCGTCGGAGACACCGGCGGCTAACGCTGCGGTCGCGAGCGCAACCGAAGGATCCTGTGTCGGCACCCAAATCTCGACGCGATCCGGCTGCACGTGCGCCGTGCAGGTCTGCGGCTCCATAGTAGCGTGGGCGAGAAACGGCACCGTGTAGTCGGCTTCAATGCGCTGCACAGCGCCCACCATTCCAGCCGCAAAATCACCTTGGGCAAAGCCGACGTGGCCTGGAGTCTGATCGAGCCCAGCGCGCACAGATTGGCAAATGGCCTCGGTGGAAAGCTCGCCGTTGCCGGCGTTGTCCCAGGTCACGGACAACGCCTGCGCCGCGTTCTTCGCGGTCCACCAGGACTCCGCCACCACCGCAACGGCGGCGGGCAGGCGCACGATCTTGCGCACGCCCCTCATTCCTTCGATCGAACTTTCGTCGACCGATTTCAGCGTCCCGCGGAATACCGGGCAGTGTACTACCGCGGCGTAAAGCATATCAGGCAACCGCACGTCGATGGCGTAAACCGGCCGGCCCGTGACTTTATCCAACACGTCCAGACGATTTCGCGGCGTGCCTGCAAGTTTCCAGTCGGCGGGATTTTTCAACGCGACGTTGTCTGGCGGCTTGATCTTCGCAGCGTCACGCGCGACATCGCCGAAGCGCAATGTCCGGTCAGAGCGCAGGTGTGTAATTTTGCTGCTCCGGGCGCGACATTGTGACGGCGGCACGCCCCAGCGCGCGGCCGCGGCGGCGATGAGCATTTCACGCGCCGTGGCGCCGGCGCGGCGCAGATATTCCTGCGAGGAGGCGATCGATCGGCTCGCTCCCGTCGACAGGTCGCCCCAGGCTCGGCCGCGACGCAAATTTTCAACTGGCGATACGAACCGGGTGCGAACGTTTTTCCAGTCGCACTCGAGCTCCTCGGCCACCAGCATGGCGAGACTGGTTATTGCGCCCTGACCCATCTCGGCGCGGGCCACGCGGATCGTAACCGCGTCATCGGGAGCGATTGTCACCCAGCAATTGATCTCGGCCGTGTGCGTCGGCGGATGCTCAAAATCGGTTCCGCTTGGAATGGCAAAACCAAGGGCGAGACCGCCGCCCGCGACACTCGCGCCTATAAGAAATGAACGGCGATGCATTTCGCCGCTGGAACTCATAATGTCCTCCTTTGGCCGGCAAACGACGCCGAATCGCTCGTCGTATGCGGCGCAAATACCCTCTCCCGGCATGTAGACTGAAAGGCGCGGTCCCGCGGACCCCACGGCAGAAAAGCCGCCCCTTCGGTATGATAAGGTACGAACATGAAACGGTTCAATCACAAGTCGGGGAGTCGGCATGGTTAAGGAAACAACTAAACAAAGAACTAAGGAACCTCGTTCCCTTGAACAGCGCCTGCGCGCCATTGAGGATAGGCTGGACATATACAATCTGATCGCCGGGCATCCGCCGAGCGCGGACACGGGCGCCGATTACTACACGGAAGCGGTCTATACGGCGGACGGCGTGTTCGATCGCGGCGCCCATCTTCCGGGCGCCAAAGGCAACAAAGCCATTGCGGCTATCGTCAAAAGCCCCTCGCACCAGGAAGCCATCGCGGGCGGAATCGCCCATTTCGCTGGACTTCCGTACATCGAACTCGATGGCGACGCGGCCGTTGTTACCTCATATCTGCAAATTCTGACGCCGAGAAAGACCGGCGAATCAGTGGAAGTGCCAAATCACGGGGCTTCGCGCGGCTATCACATCCACCGGGTGGTCACGAGCCGCTGGGAGCTGGTGCGGACCGCGGCCGGCTGGAAGATCAAGCGGCGGATGATGCGCCTGGTCGACGGTTCGGAGCCGTCGCGCGAAATCCTGCGCGAGGCGCTTGCCGCCTACGCCCCGGCCTGATTCGCGGAGACCAGCGTGCTGAGCGTCAGATCGCTGCACACGGAATATGCAGGCGGTGACGGTCAGACTGTCAAAGCCGCGCAAGACGTTTCATTCGACGTACCCGATGGCGCCCTGTTCACGCTGCTCGGGCCGAGCGGCTGCGGCAAAACCACGACCCTGCGCTCGATCGCCGGATTGGAACGTCCGCAGCGTGGCGAGATCGAGCTTGGCGGGCGTGTCGTGTTCTCATCCGCCAAGGGCATCTTCGTCGCGCCCAATAGGCGCAACTTCGGAATGGTGTTCCAGTCCTACGCGATCTGGCCGCACATGAATGTATTCAAGAACGTGGCCTTTCCATTGGAAGTGCGCAGGCCGCGGCCGCCGCAGCGGCAGATTCAGGAAAAGGTGATGCGCGTGCTGTCGGTTGTGCAACTCGCCGAACTAGCGGATCGCGACGCCACGAAGCTATCGGGCGGGCAGCAGCAACGCCTGGCGCTGGCGCGCGCGCTGGTCATGGAG
>JASHVC010000280.1 GCA_030039655.1 Xanthobacteraceae bacterium
CGAACGCTCTTCGACCCGCCGCACGAGATCGCTGTCGTTTGTGACCTGCATTAATCGGCGAATCTCCGCCTGATAATCCGGCGGAAAACCTTCAAGCCGGTAGACACCCTTGTTCACATAGGGCAGCGAGATCAAATCGATGAAACAATTGATGGGCGACAGAACCCACAGCAGAACACCGTTGCCGAGGAAATAGCGCCGCATCGTGGACAATTTCAGCGGCCTGTTGCGGCTGACGTCATAAATGCCGCAAATCGCGTACAAGAGCGCAATCTTGGGAAGAAAATAAATGAAGGGGCCCCAGACGCAGATCGGAACCAGCACCCTGCGCAGCGCGATCTTCCAAATTCTGTCAAAAAGTTGCCGGCCTCTAAGAGGCTCACTCAACATTGTAGCCATGGGCCGGCCCCCTTTAGCTATGTTGTCGAATGAACTCTGAATTGTCCCATCGCACAGATTTTCCTCCCCAAATAGCTATTGAGGAGAAGACTACGGAGAGCAACAAGATGCGCTTCGTGCATTTCTGGGCTATTTCCCTAAAATCCCAATCCAACTAGCCGGGACTATCCGTCTAATCTGTCTAGTTCGTCTCATCCGTATAGGATTTGTCTTCTGCTGCGGAATCCTTGTTATGCAGAGAGTCATTGGAGATAGCGGAGTCTCTTTCGTCGTAGATATCGAAAGGATCAATAGAAGGTAACTGACTGCGAGAAACCGATGGCAGATCTCCTCGTTTGCGGAGAAAAACCTGGCGCCCCACGTCGAGGACTTTAATTTCGTGGGACATTGCGCCGACAAATGCGTCGATGGCCAGCTTCGGACGATAACCTACTCCAAGGTCAGGGCGCCGGTACCAATAGTCGTCGAAAATCAGCAATCCTCCGGGCGCCAACAACCGCCAGCATAGCGCTGCATCGAGGAGAACATCGAGAGTCGCATGCGAGCCGTCGATATAGATAACATCGAACTGCTCTCCTTCATCGATCAGGTTCGGCAAATAGTCGACGGAGCGACCTTTCAGCATGCGCACGTTGTCTTCCGCGTGCATTGCTTTCATGTTGGCGGAAAATGTCTCTTGCGCGTGACGCATAATTGCGTCGTCTATTTCGTCAAACTCCACAAAAGGATCGATGACGGTTATTTGCACGTCGCCATTCAAAATCTCGTAAACCAGGGCCGTCGACTGCCCTTCGCACGCGCCAATCTCAAGATAACGTACCGGATTTTGGCGATGCGCCTGCCGAATATGATCGACGAAACGGGCAAGCCCATCATTTGGCCCGCCAATGGGCGTTCGCGTTTTCAGAGTATGGGTGACTTTAGCATAGATCTTCCAGCCACGTTCTCTATTGCGAAGGAGCTCCGCCCGCTTGAGCCCAGCCTTGAGCCATGTACAAAAACGGCCCCATTGCATCGCCGGGGCGAGAACGTCGAGAGGCGCCGGCCGTTTCCAACGCAAACTAATCCGCATTCCAGTCACCTGCCCTCTAATGCCTCGACCGGGGACTTTGTTATAAGACCCATTTTGTTATAAGACCAATGACTATTAATAGATCGTTAGCCATCATTCGTGGCGCGCTAACTGGGTCAGAGGGGCAACGGTGATGCCGAAGTGACCCGAGTGGCCCAATAAACCCTTACTGTTCTGGCGAAACTGCCGATTTGGCGGCGCGGCACTGCGTCAGCTCGTCGCCATCTCGCCAAGTCTATGCGGTGTCCATATCGGGTGATGCTGCAAGGCGGATAGCTGCGCTGGATGTTTTATTTCGCAATTTGCCTTGGCGCTCCAGCAACGGACCATTTTGCAGAGCAGCAAATGATAAGGGCCCGATGTCTGAAGAGGGTCCATGTTTGACCGATTCCGCGAAGCCGCGCCATGTCGCTTATTTGCCCGATCACGTCAGATTTGATCGGCGCGGACAGCGACATTCGACGGTTCGCGGGGGTCGCCCGTGGCGAGTAAGCCGCCCTTTCACCACCCTTTAATCACGGCGCTGGCCAAGTAACCCAGTCCGCTGACGATGATCAGTGCCAATATTGTCCGCTCCCACTTTCGGCCGCGCAATTGAAAATCGCGGGAAAATACCACCACGAGAGGCAACATCAGCAACCATACGCCGGATAGCGGTGACTGATGTCTGCCGATCAAGACCAGCGCAACAATAAAGTTGGCCGCCACGACAAGGCTAGCCGCGATTCGAAGTGTTTGGGAGGCAGGTCGCGAGCGACGCGCGCCGCCGTTGGTCTGGTCAGGGACCCTATCGTTTGGCGGCTCGGACATGGCTTGGTCCATCGCTCTCTGACAGGTTAGTCGATAAAAACCATCTCGCGGTTCACATTCAGTGACGCATTTGAGCAAACCCGCCGATTGCGATGCGGAAGAATCCAGGGTGATACTTGTCGAAATGGGTCATAACCGTTCGAATCCCTGTGCCCGAGTCATGTCTGCTGTCCCCCCGATCGCGTCGAGAATTGCGACTGCACAAATTTCCGGGTTGGGAAAGAATCCCTGCCGATGTCAGCAATCAGCCTGATTGCGTCAGATTTGGTCAGCGCGCCTCGTGACGCTCGGTGCCGAAAGCGACCTGAGCAGGTGCAGCAAAAATGGTGGGTCAATTCGCAGGTTTGGCCGGCTCTCCTACCACGATGAATGGCGCCCAGTGTTTGGGATCGGCCCAATCGGGGCGCTGCGCATTGTCGATCATCGCCAGCATGGACCTTTGCAGCGCTTCGGCGTGTGAGAGCTTTGGATCGGCGGCAAGTGCTGCGAAGGTGCCGGTCATCAATGCAACGGCGCTGTTGGAATTGACCTCCCAGTTGGAGACGATAAGTGAGCGGGCACCCGCATAAAAGAACGCGCGCGCCAATCCCGACAACGCTTCCGCGCCTGGCTTCTCCGCCGATGCCGTATTGCAAGCTGACAGCACCACCCAGTCGGCATTGAGTTTCAGTTGCGCCACCTCACTCGCGGTGAGAAGGCCATCGTCAAACTCGGTTGGCTGCTCCGGCAGCGAAAGCACTAATGCCGGCTCGGCGTTCAACTTGGCAAAATCGGCAACATCGCCGGCGAGTAGCCCATGGGTGGCAAAATAAACGATGCGGAATTGATCGAGCTTCTCTTGCTTGACGCGGCTCTCAGTGGCGTCAGGGCCGAGAATGACATCGATCGGATCGGCGTACACACCGGCGGCGACTTTTCTCAACTCGTCGGCCGTTTCGGGCAGCGGCGGCAGTGCCTTCCTTAGTTCCGCGATGTCGGCCACGGTGCCGCGGATGCCGCGCGATGCGGTAACGTTGGCGGCGACACGGATATTCTGCAGCTGCTGCTGGTCGCGGTCGAACACCGGATCGGCGAACCCGATCAGCGGCTTCGCCGCATCCCCCAATGGGGACTTGCCCCGCAGCACCCTTAGGCTTGCGATCGACGGCAGCACAGTGACAGCATGCGTGCGCGCGAGCCAGTCCACGTCTTTGAGCGCCTTGCCAATGGGATCACGGGTGACCAAAAGCTGCGGCGGCAAGCTCGTCAGTGCGCCATCGAGCACGAGGCTCAAGCGCGGCTTTCCGCGAAATGCATCTTCGATGGGCCCTAGAATCTTTTCGTAAAGCTGGAAGCTCGCCTGCGTATCGAACGCTTTGGCGCTGTCGAAACTGAGGAGGCCGCGCAGCGCCAAGACTCTTTGTGAGACTTCGGTTGCCGAGACCGCAAGCTCCTTCCAATCCGCCGCCCCGCGGGTAATCACCCACACATAGCTCTTCTTGTCCTCAAGATCGACGACGACGAGTGCCTCGTCGTCGAACAGCAGCGTCTGGATGTCCTTGACTGTCAAAGGCTCCGGCCGTGACAGCGCTGCGTAATCGGGGAACTCGCGCTGGAAGACTTTGCCGAGGTCGTCACGCTCCATCGCGATAGCCCCGATTCGATCTCGGATCCGTTGCTCTACCGCGGCATCGCGGTTGGATGGATTGTTGGACACAGCGGCGATGATCGCCTTGTCGAGGTTGGCGGCCTCCGCGGCGAGGTCCTGATCCCTGCGCACCAGCTGAGCAAGCCGGCCGCTGCCTGCCGAAAATCGCACCGCCAGCGCATTGAGGGCTTCACCAGCGGCGGTCTGCGACGCGCGTTGCACGACATTGAGACTGTCGTCGATGGCCTCGTCCGCGGTAATGAGTTTGGCAGTCTGCGCCCCAAGCAAAATCGGCAGCGCAGGCGACGTGCTAGCGGTTTTGTTGGTAATCGTGGCCCGAATGAGCGGCAGCGCATCGGCGTAGCGGCCCTGTTCATCATAGAACGAAGCCAGATTGTTCAGCGCCAGCGCGACATCGGGGTGATCGGGCCCGAGCGCACTCTCATAGATCGCCAGCGACCGCTTGAAGAGCGGCTCAGTATCGGCGTAGCGGCCCTGGTCGTAATAGAGTCGAGCAAGATTGTTCAGCGACTGCGCGACATCGGGGTGATCGGGCCCGAACGCCGTTTCCCGGATCGCCAACGACCGCTTGAACAGTGGTTCGGCATCGGCGTAGCGGCGTTCGTCCTGATAGAGTGTTGCTAAGTTGTTCAATAGCGTGGCGTCAGCGGGGTGTTCCAAACCAAGCGATTTCTCGTCGATCGCCAGGGACCGCTTGTAGAGGCGCTCGGCCTCGGCGTAGCGTTGCTGCATGTGATAAAGCAAAGTCAGGTTGTTGATCGCCTCCGCGACGTCGGGGTGGTCGGGTCCGAGCACCTTTTCCCGGATCGCCAACGACCGCTTGAACAGCGGTTCGGCGTCTGCGTAGCGACCTTGGATTCGATAGAGCTCGGCCAGATTGCTCAACGGCCTCGCGACGTCGGGATGCTCGGGCCCGAGTGCCTTCTCGTAGATTGCCAATGATCGCTCATATAGCGGCTCGGCGTCGGCATAGCGGCCTTGCTGATGATAGAGCAACGCCAGATTGTTCAGCGACAAGGCGACATCGGTATGATCCGGCCCACGCGCCTTCTCCTTGATCGCCAGCGCGCGCTTATACAGCGGTTCGGCATCGGAATAGTGGCCTTGGCTGCGATAAAGTTCGGCCAGATCGTTCAGTGTTGCGGCGACATCAGGATGATCGGGCCCAAATGCCCTTTCGCGGATCGCCAACGACCGCTTGAACAGTGATTCGGCATCGGGGTAGCGCCCCTCTTTTAGATACACCACTCCTAGAGTAGCGAGCGCCTCCGCGACATCGGGATGGTCTGGCCCGAGGAGCTTTTCGCGCACCGCCAGTGAGCGCTTTACGAACTCTTCTGCATTGGCATAGCGACCTTGCAGGAAATAGAGTTCGCCCAGATCGTTAAGCGCCGTGGCAACGTCGCGGTCATCGGAGCCACGCGCTTTTTCCCAGATAGCCAGCGCGCGTTCGTAGAGCGGCTCGGCCTCGGCGTAGCGACTTTGGACGCGATAGAGTTCAGCAAGATTGTTCAGGGCGGGCGCCACATCTGGATGATCGGCACCGAGCGCCTTCTGGATGATCGCGATGGTACGCTTGTAGAGGGTTTCAGCATCGGCGTTGCGGTCCTCGTCTTGGTAGAGGACCGCCAGATCGTTGAGCGCCTCGGCGAATTCAGGGTTGTTCGGTCCGCGTGCTTTCTCCAGAATCGCCACCGCCCGCTCGTAGAGCGGTTCAGCCTCCGCGAAGCGGCCCTGCTTGCGGTAGATTCCCGCCAGCGCGCTCAGAGCCTTCGCGACTTCGGGATGATCGCGTCCGAGCGTTTTCTCTCGGATCGCCAATTCTTGCTTCGCTAAAGGGATTGCTTCCGCATACTTGCCGGCTTGGTAAAGCGCGTCGGCTTGTCTGTGCAATTCCTGCACGTCGCCCGACTGCCCAATCGACGACGAAGCGAAACTACAGAGGAGCATCACGCTTCCTGCAAGGAGAGCGAAAAGCCGCTGCATCGATTCACCGCCGCCGCGAAACCTTGTGCCAGGATATGAATCTTGCACAATTTCGCGCCGGGAAAAAATCCCCAGCGATGTCGGCTAAAACATTCAAACTTCGACCGATCCGCCTCGTGGGTGAAATTACGCTTCGCGCCAATAGCTGCCGTCATCGACCCCCGCCGGGTATCAGCTAATTCAGTTGAGTACGGTATCGTTCAGCCTTTCGCCCTTGCGTTGTAGTGGGCCCGCGATCATCCTTCGATAGCGAGGGTGGTATCTCCAGATAGACGCGCTTGCACGCGTTGCGATCGCTGCGTTTCGTGGGCATTCAACTTCGATCTAATCGGTTGCGAAGCTTGTGTCATGTGCCTGTAGGTCGAGATGAGGATGTAGAATGATTTTCAGAGGGGCGACCAGAATGAAGATCGCGACCTTAATTGCTATCGCCATCGGAGTGTTGCTGACCCTTCCGGTGTCGGCCGATGGCAAAAGAGACCTTGCGGACTGCGATCAAACGGTCGATATGGATCGGGTAATCGAAGGGTACACCCGGCTCCTGAATAATCCCCAATTCAAGAAGCAGCCGGTTGCTTACCTCGATCGCGGAATAGCGTGGCA
>JASHVC010000281.1 GCA_030039655.1 Xanthobacteraceae bacterium
GATTCGCTCGCGACCCAGTGGTTCATCGTTTCCGATCTTGGTCTGACCGCGTTCTCCGGCAACGACGGCATCCATGTCTTCGTCAATTCGCTGGCGAGCACGCAGCCGAAGAGCGGCATCGAGCTGCGGCTCGTCTCGCGCGGCAACGAAATACTGGCCACACGCAAAACGGACGGCAACGGACAGGCGCTGTTCGAAACCGGCTTGGCGAGCGGGGAGGGGGGCGCCGCGCCGGCGCTCTTGGCCGCGGCTGACTCGGCGGGCGACTTTGCCTTTCTCAGCTTGAAGACACCGGCCTTCGATCTTACCGATCGCGGCGTCGGCGGGCGGCCCGCGCCCAACGGGCTTGATGCCTTCGTGTACGCCGAGCGCGGCGTGTATCGCTCGGGTGAGACGGCTTACATCACCGGGCTGCTGCGCGACACGCAGGGCGCCGCCGCGCTGGGCGTGCCGCTGACCTTCGTGGTGCAGCGGCCCGACGGTGTCGAATTCCGCCGCACCGTGGTCGCGGATCAGGGCGTGGGTGGGCATGCGTTGACCTTGGCGTTGCCCGGCTCGGCCCCGAGCGGCACATGGCATGTGCAGGCCTTCACGGACCCGAAGCGTCCGCCGGTCGGCGAAACGACATTCCTAGTCGAGGACTATGTGCCCGATCGGATTGAGTTCGATCTCACCTCGTCCTCGCCCCGCATTTCGCAAAAGAGTCTGGCCCAGGTCAGCGTCTCCGGTCGCTTCCTCTATGGCGCGCCAGCTACCGACCTCGACCTCGAAGGCAATATGACCGTCGGGGTCGCCAAAGAGCGCGCCGGATTTGCCGGCTATCAGTTCGGCCTGGATGACGATCAGGTCGAACCCATCCAGCAGACGCTCGAAGACCTCCCGTCCACCGACGCCAACGGCAAGGCGACCTTCCCGGTCGCCATCGACAAGCTGCCGGTATCCAGCCATCCGCTGCAGGCGCAGATCGCCGTGCGCATGGCAGAGCCCGGCGGCCGCGCAGTGGAGCGCACGCTGACTTTGCCGGTCACGCCGAACGGCAACATGATCGGCATCAAGCCGCTGTTCTCTGGCCGCTCGTTGTCGGATGGCGCGAACGCGACTTTCGATGTGATGGTGGTGACGCCCGATGGGGCACCGCTTGCCCAGAAAGGGCTGCGGTATCAGCTGTCGCTGATCGAAACGCATTATCAGTTCTACAAACGAGACGGTCAGTGGAATTTCGAGCCGGTCAAGACCACGACGCGCGTCGGCGACGGAAAGCTTGATACGGCTGCCGACAAACCGGGGCACCTGTCCCTGCCCGTACACTTTGGCCGCTACCGGCTGGAAGTGGCGTCAGCGGATGCGAACGGTCCGGTTACGACCGTCGACTTCGATGCCGGCTGGTACGTGGACGCGAGTGCCGACACCCCCGACATGCTTGAAGTGGCGCTCGACAAGCCCGAGTACAAGCCAGGCGATACGATGACCGTGGCAGTCACGGCGCGCAGTGCCGGACGACTCACCCTCAACGTGGTCGGCGACAAGCTGCTGGCAAGCCAAAGCGCTGACATCAAGCAAGGCGTCGCACAGATCAAAGTGCAGGTCGGCCGCGATTGGGGCACCGGCGCTTATCTGGTGGCGACGTTGCGCCGGCCGCTTGACGCTCCGGCGCAGCGCATGCCCGGCCGCTCGATCGGCGTGCAGTGGTTCTCCATCGACCGTGCGGCGCACACGCTGACGCTCGATCTACAAGCGCCGTCGTTGTTACGGCCAAATTCGAAGTTGCAGCTTCCCATCAAAGTCAACGGCCTTATGGCGGGTGAGCAGGCGAGAGTCGTGGTCGCCGCTGTCGACGTCGGCATCCTCAACCTGACTAACTACAAGCCGCCGTCGCCCAATGACTATTATCTCGGGCAGCGCGCGCTTTCGGCCGATATCCGCGATATCTACGGCCAGTTGATCGACGGCATGCAGGGCGCACGCGGCCAGATTCACAGCGGCGGCGATGAAGGCGCGCACCTGCAGGGCAGCCCGCCCGCAGGTCCGCCGGTGTCGCTCTATTCCGGCCTGGTGAACGTCGGCGCCGACGGCACCGCGCAGATCTCATTCGATGTGCCGGATTTCGAAGGCACACTGCGCGTCATGGCGGTAGCCTGGAGTAAAGACAAGGTCGGTCAGGCGACCGCAGATGTCACCGTGCGTGACCCCGTGGTGTTGACCGCCACGCTGCCGCGCTTCCTGCTTCCCGGCGATCGATCGACCATTCATCTCGACCTCGACAACGTCGAGGGCCAACCGGGCGACTACGTCATCACCGTATCAGCGGCAGACGCCGTGCTGGTGGGCGCCGGTGCCACGCAGACGCTGACCTTGCGCGCCAAGGCACGTGGGTCCGCCGCCGTACCGGTCAGCGCCAACGCGGCTGGCAGTGGTGCCGTGAAAGTCAGCGTGAGCGGTCCGGCGGGCTTCGCGGTCGAGCGCAACTACACCATGACGGTGAGGGCGCCCGCGCAAATTCTGGCGCGGCGCACGGTCAAGCCGCTCGCCAAGGGTGAGAGCGTGACGTTGTCGAGCGACATGTTTGCCGATCTCGTTCCCGGTACCGGCAGTGTTTCGATCTCCGTCGGCTCTTCGACCGCGCTCGACGCGGCGAGCCTGCTGGCGGCGCTGGATCGCTATCCGTATCGCTGTTCGGAGCAGATCACGAGCCGCGCGCTGCCATTGCTCTATGTCAGCGAGCTCGCTACCGCGGCGCATGTTGCTTTGGATGCTAAGACCGAGGAGCACATTCGTACCGCTATCGAGTCGCTGCTCACGCGGCAGGACTCCACCGGCTCGTTCGGTCTGTGGAGCGTCGGCGGTGACGACCTCTGGCTCGACTCTTACGTCACCGACTTTCTGACTCGCGCCCGCGAGCAGAAATTTGCGGTCCCGGAGACGGCCTTCAAGTTGGCGCTCGACCGGCTGCGCAATGGCGTCTCCGATCTCTCTGATCCGAGCAAGAACGGCGGCTCCGATCTTGCCTACGCGCTCTATGTGCTGGCGCGGAACGGCTTGGCGCCGATCGGCGATCTGCGCTACCTCGCCGACACCAAGCTCGACGCGCTGACAACGCCGATCGCGAAGGCGCAAATCGCCGCCGCGCTGGCGTTGATGGGCGACCGGGCACGGGCCGAGAGGGTCTATACGGCGGCGCTGGCGGCATTCGCGCCGGCGGCGCACGCCGATCCGTTCGGCCGAGACGATTATGGGTCGACGCTACGCGACGCCGCCGCGGTGCTCACACTTGCGGCGGAGGGCGGAGCCAGTTCGGCGACCGTGCAGGCCGCCGTGCAACGCGTCGACGATGCGCGCGCCACGCTGCGACCGACATCAACCCAGGAAGACGCCTGGCTGTTGCTCGCAGCCAGCGCCATGGCCAAGGACGCCGGCAAGATATCGTTGGATGTCAACGGCGAGACCGTCCAGCGCCCACTCTACCGGACAGTCAGCGCTGCAGATCTGAAGGAACCTTTGCGCGTCGCCAACGCGGGTGAGGATCAGGTGAAAGCAGTCCTTATGGTCACCGGTGCACCGGTCACGCCCGAACCTGCTGCCGAGCACGGCTTCAAGATCGACCGGCAGACCTACACCATGGAGGGCAATCCGGTCGATGTAACGCAGGTCAAACAGAACATGCGGCTTGTGGTGGTGCTGAAGGTCACCGAGGCGCAGCCCCAATTCGGCCGCGTGATCGTCGCCGATTATCTGCCTGCCGGGTTCGAGATCGACAATCCGCATCTCGTCTCGTCCGGCGATACCGGCACGTTGTCGTGGATCACCGACGCCGTGGAGCCGGTGAACACTGAGTTCCGTGATGACCGATTCACCGCGGCGTTCGATCGCAAGAGCGGTGACCCGTCGGTGTTTACCGTCGCCTACGTAGTGCGCGCAGTTTCTCTTGGGAAATATGTGCGGCCGCAGGCGAGCGTCGAGGATATGTATCGTCCCGATCGCTATGGTCGCAGTGCCACCGGCAACGTCGAGGTGACGGCGGCGAAATGAGCAGCGGAAGTACAGATTTGACTTTCCCCCTCGCGGGGAAGGTCGGCGCGGAAGGCGCCGGGGGAGCAAGGCGGCATCGCGTGTTACGCGCTGCTGCCGTAGCCATCGGCTGCCTCTGTGTGTTGATGATCGCTGCCGCTGCCTGGCTGATCATCTCGCTCGGTCCGCCGCCGCTCGGCAAGGATCTCACGTTTTCGGCGCGTGTACTTGATCGAGACGGAAGGCTGCTGCGCGCCTATGCGACGAGCGAAGGCCGCTGGCGGCTGCCCGCGAAAGTCGCCGACGTTGATCCCAAGCTCTTCGACTTGTTGTTTGCTTACGAAGATAAGAGGTTCCGTGCCCATCACGGCGTCGATCCGCTGGCGCTCCTGCGGGGCGCGGGTCAGCTGGCAACCAGCGGCCACGTCCGCTCGGGCGGTTCGACGCTGACCATGCAGGTGGCGCGCCTGTTGGAGCCGCGCACCAAACGCAATCTTTCGGCCAAGCTCCGGCAGATCGTGCGTGCCGTCGAGATCGAGCACGCGCTTTCCAAAGACCAAGTGCTCTCGCTCTATCTCGAACTTGCGCCCTATGGCGGCAACATCGAGGGAATTCGGGCCGCCTCGCTCGCCTATTTCGGCAAAGAGCCGCGGCGGCTCACCCTAGGCGAAGCCGCGCTCCTCGTTGCGCTGCCGCAATCCCCAGAGCTGCGGCGGCCTGACCACTTCGCCGCGGCCGCACACATCGCCCGCGATCGTGTGCTCGACCGTTACGCCGCCACCGGGCGCGTGCCAGCGGATGAGATCGCGCTCGCCAAGACCGAACCGGTGCCCACGGTGCGGCGTGCAATGCCGATGCTGGCGCCGCACGCTGCGGATCGGGCCACCGCTGAAGCACCGGCCACGAAGGAAATCCGGCTCACTATTGACGCCGACCTGCAGAGGAATCTCGAAGAACTCGCACGCGAGCGTCTGCGCACACTGGTGCAGATGTTAGGCCCCGATGTTTCGCTTGCGATCCTGGTGGCCGACAATGCTACCGGCGAGGTTTTGGCGCATGTGGGCTCGCCCGCGTATTTCGACGAACGGCGCGCGGGCCAAGTGGACATGGCGCAGGCGCTGCGCTCCCCCGGCTCGACGCTCAAGCCCTTTATCTACGGTCTCGGTTTCGAGGATGGCTTCATCCACCCGGAGACGTTGATCGAGGATCGCCCGGAGCGCTATGGCAGCTACGCGCCACGCAATTTCAATTACTCGTTCGCGGGCACCGTCACGGTACGGCAGGCGTTGCAGCAGTCGCTCAATATGCCGGCAATCGCCATCCTCAACCGCGTCGGCGCCAGCCGGCTGACCGCAAGGCTCTCGCAGGCGGGGGCCACGATGGTGCTGCCGGATGGCGAGGCACCCGGCCTTGCCATCGGGCTTGGTGGCGTTGGCACGAAACTCTCCGATCTGGTGATGCTCTATTCCGGCATTGCCCAACTTGGCACAGTGTTGCCGCTGCGCGAGCGCTTGGACGCGCCGCTCCCGCAGGCGCGCCGGCTCTTGAGCCCCGTCGCGGCCTGGTACGCGAGCAATGTGCTCCTCGGCTCGACGCCACCCGAGAACGGTACGCCCGGGCGAATCGCGTTCAAGACCGGGACTAGCTACGGCTACCGCGATGCCTGGTCAGTCGGCTTTGACGGCAAGCATACGGTCGGCGTTTGGGTCGGGCGGCCGGATGGCGCGCCGGTGCCTGGTCTTGTGGGCCGCGA
>JASHVC010000015.1 GCA_030039655.1 Xanthobacteraceae bacterium
CAACGAACAGCACTCAGCCGCCACACCCAACCAGGCCTTCGATCTGCGCAGCACGCTGCAATGGCTGCGCGCGACCGGTGCACTCATCGAGACCGACAAGGAAGTCGATCCCGACCTTCAGGTCACCGGCTTGCAAAAGCACATGGACGGCGGTTGTCCAATTCTGTTCAACAATGTGAAGGGCAAGCCGAACCATCGCGTCATCACCAACCTGTTCGGCGACATGGCCATCATCAACAAGATGTTCGGCTGGAAGGACGACGCGGAGCGCGTGAAGAAGCTCGCGTACGCGCTGTCGCACCCGATGAAGCCGGCAGAGATCGCGCAGAAAGAAGCGCCCTGCCAGGAGTTCGTGATCGAGAAGCCCGATGATGTGAACAAATGGCTGGTGCCGATCCGTCACACCACCTACGAGCCGGAACTGACCGTCGGCTCTGGCATCCGCTGCGTCACCGGCCCGCAGTTCGAGGGCGGCTCCGACCTCGGCTACAACCGCATGAACTTCCGCTGGGGCAACGTCGGCACATTCCAGATTTCGCCGGGCTCGCACATGTGGCAGGTGGTCAACAAATTCTACAAAGAAGACCAGCCGGTTCCCATCACCATGTGCTTCGGCGTGCCACCGGCGTGCACACTCCTTGCCGGCGCAGGCTTCGACTACGCGGTGCTGCCCATGGGCTGCGACGAAATCGGCATCGCGTCGGCGGTGCAGGGCGCGCCCATCCGCTTGGTGAAAGCGCGCACCGTGGACGCCATGGCGCTGGCCGACTGCGAACTGGTGCTTGAGGGTTACGTCAATCCGCGCGATCGCCGCTTCGAGACCAAGGAAGCCGAAGATGCGGGCGTCCAGGGCCGTTTCCACTTCCACCCGGAATGGGCCGGCTATATGGGCAAGTCCTACAAGGCGCCGACCTTCCACGTCACCGGCATCACCATGCGCAAGCCGGAGACCAAGCCGATCATCTTCGCACTCGGCGTGCACATGCTCGACGACCACAACATCGACACCACGGTGCGCGAGGCGGCGATCTACGAACTCTGCAACCGGCTGCAGCCGGGCATCGTGCAGAACGTAGTGATCCCGTACTGCATGACCGATTGGGGCGGCTGCATCATTCAGGTGAGGAAGCGTCACCAGATCGACGAGGGCTGGCAGCGCAACTTCATGGCCGCGGCGCTGTCGTGCTCGCAGGGCATGCGGCTGGCGATCGCGGTGAGCGAGGATGTCGATCCGTATTCCATGGACGACATCATGTGGTGCCTGACCACGCGGGTGAATCCGCGCACCGATATTCTCAATCCAATTCCCGGCGGCCGCGGCCAGACCTTCATGCCGGCCGAGCGCATGACCGCGGGCGACCGGCAATGGACCGCGTCGAATACGCAGTTCGAAGGCGGCATGGGCATCGATGCCACTGTTCCTTTTGGATATGAGAGCGATTTCCTGCGCCCGGTTTATCCGGTCGACAAAGTCAAGCCGGAGGATTGGTTCTCGAAGGAAGACATCGCCAACGCCAAGAAGCGCATGCAGGGCTGGGTGAACTCGCTGGCGCGGACGGGGCGATAGCAAGCCAGAACGCAATGCAATTTGACGCCGTCACGGTCGGCGGCGGCTTTTCCGGGCTCATTCCCGCCTGCCGCGCAGCCGAAGCCGGATTGTCTGCGGCCGTCCTCGAAGCCCGCAGCGAGGACCGTTACCCGTGCAGCTCGCGCTATTCGACCGGCGTGGGCAATATCATGGGACTGCCGATCATGGCGGAGCCAGAGCGGATGTTCCGCGCCATTATGGATGGCAGCGGCGCGAACGCGCATCCCGCCGTTGCCCGCGCCATGGCGGAAAATGGCAAGCGCGCGATTGATTGGTTGTCACAGCAAGGGGCTGCGTTTACGCAGCGCGCGCTACAGCACGATCAGCCAGGGCAGAAGGTGCTGGCGCCGCCGCGGCGGGCGATCGCCGGATTGGATTGGGAGGATCGCGGCCCCGATCTCTTCATGCAGCGGCTGGAGAAGAATCTGAAAGACCGCGGCCGCTTGCTGATGCGCGGCACCAGGGTGGAGGCGCTCGTGGTCGCTGCCGGCGCCTGCGTCGGTGTCGATGTCGTGCGCAATGGCGTGCGCGAGCGTATCGCCGCCAAGGCCGTGGTCATCGCCGACGGCGGCTTCGCAGCCAATCGCGACATGATCGCGAAATACATCACGCCGCGTGCGGATCGCGTGCTGTGCCGCGTCGGCCCCGGCGCTCAGGGCGACGGCATTCGCATGGCCGAAGCGGCGGGCGCCGCCATCGGCGGCTTCGGCGCGTTCTATGGCCACATCCATCACCGCAACGCCATGACCAACCCGCGGCTCTGGCCCTATCCGCATCTGGACGCGGCGGCTGAGCTCGGCATCCTCGTCGGTCCCGACGGCAAGCGTTTTGCTGACGAGGGCCAGGGCGGGGTTTGCATCGCGAACGCCGTCGCGCAACTTCCTGATCCGCTCAGCGCCATCCTCATCATCGATGATGCGATCTGGCGAGCGGAACCGGGCATTACCACGACCGTGCCGGCCAATCCGGCGATGGCCGATGCCGGCGGCGAACTCACGAGCGCAGCCGACATCGAAACGCTCGCCGCGCGCTTGCGCTTGCCGGTGGACACGCTCGTGCAGACGGTCCGCGACTACAATCAAGCAGTCGCCAGCGGCGACTTCGTGCGCCTTGCGGTGGCGCGCACCACGCGCAAACACAAGCCCATGCCAATCCTGAATCCGCCGTTCCACGCCGTACCGCTCTGCACCGGCGTGACCGGCACCATGGGCGGCGTCGTCATCAACGAACATGCGCAGGCGCTCAAGCCCGACGGCAGTGTCTTTCCCGGCCTCTATGTGGCCGGGACGCCGGTGGCCGGACTCGAAGGCGGCCCGCGCGCCGGCTATGTGGGGGGCATCTCGAAGTCATTCGTTCTCGGCCTGCTGGCCGGCGAGCATATTGCCGGAGCAGGTTAGGCGATCCGTCCAAGCCGAAGACGGCATGCGCATGATCTTTTTTAGATTTATCAGAGTCGTCTTCTGCTCGGCGTTCGTTTTGCTCGCACTGGCTAGCGGCCCCCGCGCCGACGAGTATCCGTCGCATCCGATCAAATTGATCGTACCGTTCGCGGCGGGCGGACCGAGTGACGTGACCGCACGCACATTGGCCGAAGCGCTGTCGCGCAAGCTCGGACAGCCGCTTGTCGTGGAAAATTTCGGTGGAGCGGGTGGTAATGTCGGGGCGCTGCGCGCCGCCCAGTCCGCGCCCGACGGCTACACGTTGATGTTCACCAACATTTCGATGGCGGTCAGTCCGGCACTCTACCCGGATCTGGCTTACGATCCGGTCAAGGATTTCGTCAGTATCGGTGTCGCGGTGTTCCAGCCGACCATGCTGGTGGCGCGGCCGTCCTTTGCCGGCGTGCCATTCGGCGGCTTTGTCGAATATCTCAAGAGCAACGGCGAGAAAGTTGCCGCCGCGAATACGGGGCCGGGCGGTCCGTCCTTTCTCTGCGAGTCACTGCTGATGCGGCAGCTCAATACCCGCTTCAATCTTATACCTTATCAGGGCACCGGGCCCGCGATGCTCGACGTGGCCGCGGGCCGCGCCGATTTCGTGTGCGACGCCGTCATCACCGCGGCCGTGCAGGCCAAGGCCGGCAGCGTCAAGGCGTATGGGATCGTGGGCGACACGCGCTCTAAGCTGTTGCCCGAGCTTCCCACATTAGCCGAACAGGGACTGCCCAATGTGGCGATGCGGGTTTGGAGCGCCTTGTACGCTCCGAAGCGGACGCCGTCGCCGATCATCGATCGCATCAGCGCGGCGTTGCAGACAACGTTGAACGATGCCGAGTTTGAGCGCAAAGCCGAAGCGGTCGGACAGGAGGTGGTCCCGCCTGAACTGGCGACGCCGGCCGGCGCTCTGGCGTTCCTGCAAGCTGAAATCAGCAGGTGGGCGCCGCTTGTGAAGGCGCCGCCCCGGTAAGACCAACAAGTCAAGCTAACGCGTGCATGCAACGCTGGTGGAGGGGAAAGCGAGGATCAATGATGGCGCGCAGATACCGCTTCGTCGGCATTGCGATTCTGGCTTTGGCGCTGTGCGCCGCCGGTTCGCGTTTGGCCTTTTCGCTGGAAACAACAGTCGTTGAGGCGACTGCTTTCGGCGCCGATGAAGATGCCGCCATCAGGAGCGGAGCGGCAACGGCCTTGACCCAGGTTTTTGAGGCGCTGCTGGCGCAGGCGCAATTGCCGCAATCGAGCCAGGCGGATGTGAAGGCCCGGATCGCTCAGTTCGTCGGCGCCGCCACCGCGCGGATCGATCCGCAAATCCATAAATTTCCGTCGGACGCCATTCAGCGCGTCGAAGTGGTGCAGGCCGAGATGCTGGACGACCAAGCCAGAGTGACCGCCCGATTCACGATTTCGGTCGGCTTCGTGAAGGACGAAATCGCGCAGTTAAGCCCGAACACGACGCGACCCGGCGAGATCTGGGTCTGTCCGATCCTCGGGCGTTGCGGGCCGCCGGGCACGCCGGGGCTCGGCACCTGGATCAAGACGCGATAAACCGTGCCCTAGCGGTGCCTGTGGCGCTTGCATGTTGCGGCCGTTTGCATCGCAAACAGGCCGCTGCCCATGTCACTTGTGATGTTGGCGCAGATATTCGTGCAAGGAGCTGCATCCCGTGTTCTTCAGCAGCGTCTTGAGCATCATGTCCTTGCGGTGGCCCTTGGCGAAGCCGGGACCGTATTCCTTGCGCAGCGATGCAACTCGCGTGTTGCCGTGTTTCTTGTCGATGCGCCCGCTTTTGTCACGGTGACGGCCGTCGAGACCGCGCTTTCCCTTTGCCATGATGAAGGCCCCTCTAAAATTGGATGGACGCAAATCAGCGTGCCCAGAATAACACACTCGCGGGGTGTGCATCAGCCGGCGACGCTGTTCTTCCACTTTTCTGCCAACGCCTTGCGGTCAAGCTTGCCGCGTTCGGTCTTCGGCAGTGCGTCGGCGAGGACGATGCGTTTGGGCGCCTTGAAGGCCGGAAGTGCGGCGCAATACTCCAGCAGCGCGCCGGCGTCGGCCGCGGCGCCTGGGCGCGTAACAACGTAACTCACCACTTCCTCGCCGTAGATCGCATCCGGCACGCCGACGGTCGCCGCTTCGATCACGTCGGGCCGCTGCATCAAGTAGGCGTCGATCTCGACCGGCGAGATTTTCGCGCCGCCGCGGATGATCTGTTCCTTGTCGCGTCCGGTGAGCATCAGGAAACCGTCGGCGTCGAGGCAGCCGAGATCGCCGGTGCGGAAGCGGCCGCGGCTGTGAATCTTGATCTCGCCGTCCTCACCCAGGTAGCGGAATGGATGGCCGGGCCAGCCGCCAACCTCGACGAAACCGATCTCGCCCGCCGGCAACCGCCGGCCGGCGGCGTCAACGATGGCGACGTCGTGATAGGCGAACGGCTTGCCGACCGTGCCGAGGCGGCGTTGCTCTCCCGGAATGGCGGCGATCCAGCTGACCTCGCTGGCGCCGCAGCCCTGCGCGACCGGGATGCCGAAGCGTTGTTCGAATCGCTTCCATTCCGCCAGCGCCAGCGGCGCCGAGCTTGAGGTGATGAAGCGAAGCCTCGGCAGATTGTCGCGGTGGGCGTCGCCGCCGCTGTTGAGCAGGATATTGATAATGGTGGGATTGCCGGCAGCGATGGTCACCCCGTGATCGCGCAAGTGCGTGAAGAACC
>JASHVC010000282.1 GCA_030039655.1 Xanthobacteraceae bacterium
CCGATGGGCACGGCGCGGATACCGACGCAAGGGTCGTGGCGGCCCTTGGTGGAGATTTCCGTGTCGCGGCCGTAGCGATCGACGGTGCGACGCGGAGTGAGGATCGACGAGGTTGGCTTGACCGCAAAGCGCGCGACGACCGGTTGCCCGGTGGAGATGCCGCCGAGGATGCCGCCGGCATGGTTGGACAGAAACAACAGCTTGCCATCGTTGCTCACGCGCATCTCGTCGGCGTTCTCCTCGCCGGAAAGTTCGGCGGCGCCGAAGCCGGCGCCGATCTCGACGCCCTTGACGGCATTGATGCCCATGAGCGCCGCAGCGAGATCGCCGTCGAGCTTGCCGTAGATCGGCGCACCGAGACCGGGCGGCACGCCTTCGGCGACGATCTCGATGACCGCGCCGATGGAGGAGCCACGCTTGCGCACGCCGTCCAAATAATCTTCGAGCATCACCGCCAATTTCGCATCGGGACAAAAGAACGGATTGCGGCCGACCTCGGCCCAGTCCCAGCGCGTGCGGTCGATGCGATGCGGCCCCATTTGCACCAGCGCGCCGCGCACGCTGAGGCCCGGCACAATCTTGCGCGCGATGGCGCCTGCCGCGACCCGCATGGCCGTCTCGCGCGCCGACTGCCGCCCGCCGCCGCGATAGTCGCGCAGCCCGTATTTGATGTCGTAGGTGAAGTCGGCGTGGCCGGGCCGGTATTTGTCCTTTATGTCCGAATAGTCTTTCGAGCGCTGGTCGACATTGTCGATGAGAAGCGCAATGGGCGTTCCGGTGGTTACCTGTTGGCCGGTCGCTTCATTAACAAACACGCCGGAGAGAATCTTCACCGCGTCCGGCTCCTGGCGCTGGGTGGTAAAGCGCGACTGGCCCGGCCGGCGGCGGTCAAGGTAGGGCTGAATGTCTGCTTCGGTCAGCGCAATCCGTGGCGGGCAACCATCGACCACGCAGCCAATCGCTGGCCCATGGCTTTCGCCAAAGGTCGTGACCCGAAACATGTGGCCGAAAGTGTTGAAGGACATGGTTTACAAATTCTGCCGCGGCCCAGAATGCCCGTAGGAACAAATGCCTTGAGGCAGTGCGGCTTCGTAGCCCGCGAGGGCTACTGGGTCAAATTCGGTAAAGCCGGGCAAAGAGTCATCGGTCCATACCGTCACCGGATGTTAGATGTTGGTCGGTACCCTGAGAATCACGCGCTCGCGATTATGTTGAGTACGGTCGACCTTGATTAATCCGGTAACTCTGAAGGGGCCAAGTCGCATGGCGGCCAGGCCCAGCGTCCTTCGCGGCCTGTTCCGATTGTTGCTTCGTGGCCCGGTGATCGGCGCGATGGTCGCGTTTGGCGTGCTGGCCCTGGTCATCGCCGCGGACAAATATCACTGGGGCTGGACCGTGATCCCGGTCCACTATCGCGTCTCGTTCGGCGTCGAGGTCGGCGGCATCGACTATACCGGTGCCAGCGTCGTGCAAGTTACCTACGAGCAGGCGCCGATCTGGCAGCCCTGGGTTAAGTTGGGCGCGTCGGGCGGAGCCGTCTACCAGGGTCAGGCTGCCACCTTGCGGCTGCCCGACGGCAAGGTGCTGTGCATGATGACAAACGGAGAAATCGTCGTTGGCAAGAAAACCCGCAGCTCGGTCGTTGGCATCGCCAACCGGCTATTCCCTCCTTCGCTGGCTGCGGGCGGCCGCCTCGACGTCATTGACACTTACGATGCGGCGCACATTTCCGGGAACATGGACATTCCTCTGGATTTGTTGCCAGCCATAGTCCTGTTCGAAAGTGCCGCTGATCCCAAGAGCGCGCATGTGTTCGATCCGCAACGGGCGGATCAATGGCTCGGCATTGGCGCGAGTTTTCTCGGCGCGCGCATCGCGGTGACGTCCGAGCCGCGCACGACAGGAATCGATACGGTGTTGCCGTGGCTCGCCAACGGTGCTCTGCCGGAGCCGCTGACGGGGGTCAACGATCCGTTCCATCACGAGAGCGGAGGCGGTTTCCTCTTCAAGGCCTACTTTTACTAAGGACGAGGCGCACCGAAGCATGATGCTGGTCTTGACGCGTCATAAAGGTTAGTCCACGGTCGCAACCATAATCCTGCCGTAAACGAAGTAGCGCTTGTCGGCGCAGCCAATTCATTCGGTGTCGATGAGCTGGATACGTTCCCATATCCGGGCTTTTGTCTGCCTCGCGCTCCTCGCGTTGGCACTGCAGGCGCTTCTTTCCTTCGGCCACATTCATCCAGAGGATCTCGGCCTGCCGGCCCCGGGCGCGGGCCATACACAAGTTTCCTTCAATGCTGCGCCTGTTCCCGCGAACCAGTCCACCCCCGATCAAAATCCTGGAACTGACGATTACTGCGCAATCTGCGCCAGCATGGCGCTGGTAGCGACGGCCGTCCCGTCGCTGCCGCCGGTTCTTATTGTCCCCGAAAAAATTCATCGCATTTGGTCGGCAGAGATGCTGGCGCACAGCATTTCCTCGAAGTTTATTCCCTCATTTCAAGCTCGCGGCCCGCCAATCGCTTAGCCATGTGAGTGGCAGCGCGCCGCCAGCCTGATCCACAAATCCGGGCTCCGGGCCTCCGCTTCATCTGTTGTCACTTCCGTAAATTCACTCGATTGATCCGGGATCTTTGATGATTCGCGCGCGAATTTGGCTTGGAGCGTCAGTCTTTCTGGCGCTCGGTACACTTGGCGTCTGGTATCAGATGCGGGTCGCAAACCAATCGGCGCCGTCTGCCGCGACGCCTGCAATTCCCGTCACCGCCGCACGTGCGCGGCTGGAAGATGTTCCGGTCCTGCTCAATGGGCTCGGGACGGTCACGCCGTTCAACCGCGTCATTGTTCACGTGCGCGTCGACGGTGAACTGCAGGAGGTCAACTTCACCGAGGGCCAGAACGTCAAACAGGGTGAAGTTCTGGCACAGATTGATCCGCGCCCCTTTCAGGCGCAATTGGACCAGGCGCGCGCCACCAAGGCCCACGATGAAGCCCAGTTGGCGAATGCCAGACTCGATCTCGACCGCTACACGACCTTGGCGGCCAAGGACTACGCGACGCGGCAAAGCGTCGACACCCAGAAGGCGCTGGTCGCGCAACTGGAGGCCAGTATCCGCGGCGACCAGGCCGCGATCGAGAACGCGCAGACACAACTCAGCTATACGACGATCGCGTCCCCGCTCGACGGCCGCACCGGCATGCGGCTGATCGATCGCGGCAACATCGTGCATGCCAGCGATCCAACCGGTCTTGTCGTGATCACCCAGGTGCATCCGATCGCAGTCTTGTTTTCCGTTCCGCAGGATCATCTGCAGGACATCACCGCGGCGATGCGGGAAACCTCGCTCAAGGTTTTCGCCTATAGCCGCGATGACAAGACCAAGCTGGCTGAAGGGACCTTGGTGCTGGTCGACAATCAAATCGACACCTCGACCGGCATGATCCGCCTCAAGGCCGTGTTCCCCAACGACGACGATATGCTGTGGCCTGGCGAGTTCGTGCATGCCCGCCTGCAGCTTGAGGTTCGCAACAGCGTGGTCACGGTCCCCGCTGAGGTCGTCCAGCGCGGCCCGCATGATCTCTACGTCTACGTCGTCGACGATAAGTCGACCGTGGAACGGCGCGCCGTGCAGGTCGGCCCCGTCGAGGATGGCGTCGCGGTGATCGACAAGGGCCTAATGGTCGGCGAGCAAGTCGTCACCGACGGTCAATTCAAGCTGAGGCCCGGCGCCAAGGTCGCGGTCACCACGCTGCCGGCCGCCGGGAAACCCGTTCCTCCCGCCCGCGAAGCGGCCAACAACCCGTAGGCCGCCATGAATATTTCCGAACGTTTCATCCGCCGGCCGGTTGCCACGTATCTGCTGATGACCGGCATCGTAATCCTGGGAGCGATCGCCTATCCGCTCCTGCCAATCGGTCCGTTGCCTGAGGTCGAATTTCCAACCATTCAGGTCAGCGCGTCGTTTTCAGGCGCGAGCCCGGAGACCATGGCGTCGGCCGTGGCTACGCCGCTTGAGCGGCAGTTCGCGCAGATTCCCGGCGTCACGCAGATGACATCGTCGAGCGGGCTGGGAACGACCTCGATCGTTCTCCAGTTCGACCTCAACCGGAACATCGACGCCGCCGCCCAGGACGTACAGACGGCGATCAATGCCGCGGCGGGCGTGCTGCCAAAAAATCTTCCGACGCCGCCAACGTTCCGAAAGGTCAACCCGGCGGATTCGCCGATCATGAATGTTTTCGTGCAATCGGACGCCTATCCGCTGACGGTGGTCGACGACTACACGGATAACGTTTTGGCGCAGCAGATCTCCCAGATACCGGGAATCGCGCTGGTCAATATTGACGGCGAACAGAAGCCCTCGGTTCGCGTGCAAATCGATCCGGCCAAGATTTCTTCGCTGGGCCTCAGCCTGGAAGACATTCGCGCCGTTTTGGCCAACTCCACGGTCGACTCCCCTAAAGGGTATTTCGACGGCAAGGCGCAGAGCTTTACTATCTACGACAACGATCAACTGCTCCACGCCGCACCCTATAACAACCTCATCCTGGCTTACCGCAACGGCCTGCCGATCACGGTGGGCGACATCGGCGTCGCGGTGGACGCCGCGGAGAATGCCAAGATCTCCGCCTGGCACTATGGCAAACAGGGCGTGTTGTTGGTCATCTTCAAGCAGCCCAACGCCAACATCATTGATACGGTGGATGGCGTGCGCAACGCGCTGCCGAAGCTGCAGGCGGCGCTACCGCCCGGAATCGACGTTTCGGTCTTGATCGATCGTACTGGCCCAATCCGCGCCTCCATCGAAGACGTCAAATTCACCATGATGCTCACGATCGTACTGGTGGTCGGCGTGATCTTTCTGTTTTTGCGCGACCTGTGGGCGACGATCATTCCCGGCGTCACCGTACCGCTGTCGATCATAGGCACGTTGGCGCTGATGTATGCGCTCGGCTACAGCATCGACAATCTTTCCTTGATGGGCCTGACAATCGCCGTCGGCTTCGTAGTCGATGACGCTATCGTCATGCTGGAAAACATCTACCGGCACATGGAAGCCGGCATGGACCGGATGCAGGCGGCACTCAAGGGCGCCGGCGAAATCGGCTTCACGATCGTCTCGATCAGCGTGTCGTTGATCGCCGTCTTCATTCCGATACTCTTTATGTCGGGCATCGTTGGCCGGCTACTGCGTGAATTTGCCGTGGTGGTCACCATGACCATCGCGATGTCGGGCTTCGTCTCGCTGACGCTGACGCCGATGATGTGCTCGCGTTATCTGTCCGATCAGAAGCACGCGCAACATGGCTGGTGGTACAACAAAGCGGAGGCGTTCTTCGATTGGCTGTTGGCGGCTTATGAGCGCGGCCTGAAATGGTCGCTGCAGCATCGCCAGGTGATGATGGGCATCTTGTTCTTTACGATAATCGCCACAGGGTATTTGTATGTAGTCATGCCCAAGGGCTTCTTCCCGCAGGAGGACACCGGCTACATTCAGGGGATTTCCGAAGCCGGGCAGGACATTTCATTCGCGGCCATGACCCAGCATCAGTTTGCTGTGGCCGATATCATCGCCCACGATCCCGCGGTCGCTGATGTGGCCTTCGTGGTCGGCGTAACCGGCGGCTCGCAGTCCAACAATAACGGTCGTTTCTGGATCAACCTGAAGCCGCGCGATGAACGCACCGCGTCCGCGGACCAAATCATTAACCGGTTGCGGCCGCAGCTGGCGAAGCTTCCGGGCATCGCGACGTATTTGCAGGCGCAGCAAGATGTGAACATTGGCGGCCGCGCTGCGCGTTCGCAGTTCCAATACACCCTACAGGACGCAAATCTGGACGAGCTCGGATCGTGGTCGGCGCTCATACTCGACAAGCTGCGCACCCTGCCACAGTTGCGCGACGTCGCGACCGATCAGCAGTCCAACGCCACCACTGCCGTGCTCACCATCGACCGCGATACCGCCGGGCGGTTCGGCATCCAGCCGCAGGTCATCGACGACACACTTTATGACGCGTTCGGCCAGCGCTGGGTGACCCAGTATTTCACCCAGCTCAACCAATATCACGTCGTCATGGAAATCGACCCAAAGCTGCAGGCCGATCCCTCGGCGCTCGAGCAGATCTTCATCAAGTCGCCCGCAACCGGAGAGCCGATCCCGCTGTCGCTCCTGGTCACGGTGGATACCAGCAAGACCAATTACCTTACTGTCAGCCATCAGGGCCAATTTCCGGCGGTGACGATCTCGTTCAATCTTGCCTCCAACGTGGCGCTCAGCAATGCGCTGACCGCCATCGACAATGCCGCCAATGAGCTGCACAAGCCAGCCGCGCTGCAGGCGACGTTCCAGGGCACCGCGCAGGCGTTCCAGGCGTCACTGACCACGCAGCCGCTGCTGATCCTCGCGACCATCGTAGCCGTCTATATTATTCTCGGCATGCTCTACGAGAGTTACATTCACCCGATCACGATTCTGTCGACGCTGCCGTCGGCGGGCCTCGGCGCGCTCATCGTTCTGCGAGCCGGAGGCTACGATCTAAGCATCATCGCCATCATCGGCATCATCCTGCTCATCGGCATTGTGAAGAAGAACGCCATCATGATGATCGACTTTGCGCTGGTGGCGGAACGCGAGGAGGGCATGACTCCCGAGAAGGCGATCTATCAGGCGTGTCTGTTGCGCTTCCGGCCGATCATGATGACCACCATGGCGGCGCTGCTCGGCGGCTTGCCCTTGATGCTGGGCGGCGGAACCGGCGCGGAAATCCGCCGTCCGCTGGGCTTCGCCATCGTCGGCGGTCTTATCGTCAGCCAATATCTCACGCTTTATACGACGCCAGTCGTCTATCGCTATCTCGACCGCTTGAATAAACGGCTGGACAGGGACCGCAGACGAGAGCCATCGCGGATGCAGGCGCTGCTTGCGACCAAGGCGATGTGAACAACGTGCAAGTTTTGCTACGCGGCTCACCTTCACTGCGCTGCAGAAGGGCACTAAGCGTATATCGCGCGATTACTAACTGACGTCCGCTTCCGAGGGAAAGGCCATCTCTCCGGGGAGCTGGTCTTTGACTCCTCAACCAACGTGCAGCGGCGGAGCGGACGTGGGTGCCAGAAATTTCTCAAACACCTCGATGCTGGTGCGCTTCACCGGGCGGAAGTTTTTGCTGTTGAAAGCCGGTTCGACAAAGCCTTCGGAGAACTGCGCGGGTGGGCTTACGATCTCGTAGAAGCACAGCCCGAGCAGGTCGTGCGCTTCGCGCATGTGCCTGATCGTGTAGACCATGTGCAATTTCGGCAGCGCGGTGAGCGCACGTCGCCAGTATGGGCACGACGAGAACACGTCGTTGACGCACACGACCTGTTGTCCAATATGGAGGCTCATCGCCGTGACTCCGTTTGCCGCAGGCGGGCAGGCCCGTTCGCGCATCCGGCACGATAATCCGCCGTTCCCTACGGGGCGCTTTCGCGGCGATGAATCTTTGGCAATGTTTTAGGCGTAGCGCGCCATGGTGCCGCCGGCGAACACATAGACAACGCCGTGGGCGATATCGGCGTGGGCCGCTTCTTCCTCGGGCAGGATGTTGAAGTTCGCCATGAGCGCGCGGGCGACGCCGCCATGGGCCACCACCACCGTGTCACGCGCCACGGTCGCGTACCAGGCGCCTACGCGTGCGGCGACGTCGCGATAGCACTCGCCGCCGGGCGGCTTGAATCCCCATTTGTCCTCTTCGCGCTGCGCCAGCATGTGCGGGTCGCGGGCTTGGATCTCCGGCAGCGTCCAGCCCTCCCACTCGCCGTAGGAAATTTCCATCAGCCGGTCGTCAACGTCGTAAGCGGTAGGATCGAGACCGAGCGTGGCGCGGGCGAGCTGCATAGTCTCGCGCGCACGCTGCAGCGGACTCGACACATAGGCGTAATCGTCGGTCAGCCGTTGCTCCCGCGCGAACAGATCCTTCAGCAGACCGCCGCACTCCCTGGCTTGTTCGCGGCCGCGGGCGTTGAGGGAGGTCTCGTACTGGCCTTGCAGGCGTTGCGCGATATTGAAATCAGTCTCGCCGTGACGGACGAAATAGAGGACGGGCATGATCGCGTCGACCTCTCCGGCGCTCGCGATTCAAGATGACAGCGAACCGTTATCCTTGCCGACCACGATGTCCACGGCGTCGGGGTGTTTCATGCCGACGATGTGATAGCCGGCGTCGACGTGATGCACTTCGCCGGTGACGGCGCGCGACATGTCGGAGAGCAGGTACGTGGCGGCTTCGCCCACGTCCTCGGTGGTGACGTTACGGCGCAGCGGCGCGTTGCCTTCATTCCACTTGAGGATGTAGCGGAAATCGCCTACCGCGGACGCAGCCAGCGTCTTGATCGGCCCCGCCGAGATGGCGTTGACGCGGATGTTCTTGCTGCCGAGATCGGCCGCCAGATAACGCACCGAAGCTTCGAGCGCGGCCTTGGCAACACCCATGACGTTATAGTGCGGTATCCACTTCTCGGCGCCGTAATAGGTCAGCGTGAGCAGCGATCCGCCGTTCGGCATCATCTTTTCGGCGCGTTGCGCGATCGTGACGAACGAAAAGCAGCTGATCAGCATGGTCTTGGTGAAGTTGTCGGCGGTCGTATCGACATAGCGGCCGTCGAGCTGATCCTTGTCGGAAAACGCAATGGCGTGGACAAGAAAATCGATGCTGCCCCAAGCGGACTGCAGCGCCTTGAACGCGGCGTCGATAGTGGCGGGCTGCGCGACGTCGCAATCGCCGACCACGATGCCATTAATTTCCTTGGCGAGCGGCTCGACGCGTTTCTTCAACGCATCGCCTTGGTAGGTAAATGCAAGCTCGGCGCCGTGCGCGTGGCAGGCCTTGGCGATGCCCCAAGCCAGCGAACGCTGGTTCGCAACCCCCATGACCAGGCCGCGCTTTCCGCGCATAAGGCCTGAGACTTCCGGCATTATCCCGCAACCCCGCTGGTGACACCGCCCCCATCCCGTTGCCACCTATGGCATAGCCCCGTGGGACCCAGCAAGCGTGAGGGGCAGCCTCCCGCGGCGGGCGCGGAATAGTGCGCGCTTGGTGGTGTTGTCAGAGGACGGGCAAGCTCGGACCCGCTCCAGGCGCGGCGCACGTCCCTGAGCAAACGGCCTAAATTGTCGTTAACCGGAGGAGCGCATGATTGAGTGAATTCCGCGAGCAGATCGAGGCGGCCATCCCGGCGCTGCGACGCTACGCGCGGGCGCTCACCCGTGACACGGAGACGGCTGACGACATCGTACAGGACACGCTGGTGCGGGCGCTGCGCTCCGAACACTTGTTTCATGGCGGCGACG
>JASHVC010000283.1 GCA_030039655.1 Xanthobacteraceae bacterium
GTCGATGGGCCCGCCCGGCGGAAACGGCACGATCAACTTGATAGGACGGTTGGGATAGGTCTGCTGCGCGCGCAGCGACCCGTTCATCGTCCACGGAAGCGCAGCGCCCGCGATTGCGGTCAGGACGCGCCGCCTTGTTGCCAGCCCTATTGCCATCATGACCCCTCCCGGAGATTGCGGGCTTCAATGGCCGCTGATGCGAGACGCGACAGCTTGATCTGATCATATACCGGTCGGCAGTTTCGGTCTTGGGCCGCGACTGACAGCCCCGGCCAGTGGCCAGCCTCAAGGCTGACCTGGACGCTACAGCGTCCGTCCAGTTCCCGCCGCTACGCTGCGAAATTCGCGTAGGCCGAGCAGCAGCGCTGCCAACAACAGCGGGAGGAGGAAATAGAGGACGCGGAAAGTCACAAGCGAGACCAACAGATCTTCCTTGCCGACCTGCGGCAGACCGATGAACATGGCCGCTTCCATCACGCCGAGACTGCCGGGCACGTGGCTGACCACGCCCATCAGCATCGCGACGACAAAGACGACAATCAAATCCAAAAGATCGACTGAGGGTTCGGCGGGAAGCAGCGCATACATAGCGAGCGCAACAAAGACGAGATCCAGACTGCCGATCCCGATCTGCACCAGCGTCGATGGCAAATTCGGCAACGTGATCCGCCAATCGGATCGCCCGATCGCCCGTGGGCCGGACCATAGCCAGAGCAGATAGACGCCGATCGCCAAGAGGGCGGCAATCCCAGCCAGGCGATGTATTGAGGCAGGCAGATGATCGATGGCGCTTGCGGCCTCCGGAGCCAGCAGCGCACCGCCGCCAAGAACAAACGCGTTGGCGAGCCAATAGGTCAGTCCGGTGATGAACGCGATCTTGGCAATTTCGCCGACGCTCAAGCCCCAGGCGGAATACATGCGATAGCGCACGAACCCCGAGGTAAAGACCGCTGCCCCAAAGTTATGGCCGATGGTGTAGCTGGTGAAACTGGCGAAGGCCGCGACCCGATAAGGTACTTCTGCCCGTCCGATCGTCCGCAGGGCAAAGACGTCATAGCAGGTGAGCGCGAGATAGCCCGCAACGACAAATCCGCCGGACAGCCAGAGTTGAGAGAGCGACTGGGCCCTGAGGGCGCCGATGACACGGCCGAGCTCGATTTGCCGAAAAACGTGAAAAAGAGTGAAGGCCGCCATCGCGACAATCAACAAACTGACCGTCACCGCGACCGAACTCAAGCCGAATTTTTTTTGAATCGCCTCCGCGACGGCGCTCCTCACATTCGGCATCGGTGACGAGCTTCCAACGCGGCCTGACGACTCGGACTGGAATCTTCCCACGCCAGTGCGACAGTTTTGTTACGACCCGCGTCCCGGATTTATTTGTTGTTTGCAACTCGGCGGCGAAGCTTAACAATTTGCTACGCCTAGCCTTCGGAGCATGGCCGACCAACATTTTGGTGAAATACGACAGCGTCACACAAATGAGACATGAAACGAGCATTGTCGTTACATCCGAATCGAAAGTCGAGCGGAAAGCCGGTTTCGCGAGAGCAATGCATGCGAGTTCTTGTGGCGACGGATGCGTGGGCTCCGCAGGTCAATGGCGTCGTTCGGACCTTAACCTCACTCGCTAGGACGGCGCGCGGTCTCGGCGTCAATATCGAGTTCCTGTCGCCGGATGGCTTCACGACATTTCCCGTTCCGACCTATCCGGGTCTGCGCCTGGCCTTTGCGGGCCGCCGCGAGGTCACGCGGCGCATCGAGCAAGCCAAGCCCGACGCCATTCATATTGCGACCGAAGGACCGATCGGGCACGCGGTGCGCGCCTATTGCCGCAGGCACGACCGGCCATTCACCACGAGCTACACGACGCGCTTCCCTGAATATATCTCCGCCCGCGCGCCGATTCCGGAGAGTTGGATCTATGCGGCCTTGCGGCGTTTCCATTCCGCCGCCACGGTCACCATGGTGGCAACGCCGTCGCTGATGAACGAACTGCGCGGGCGCGGCTTTTCCAACCTCGGCATGTGGACGCGCGGCGTCGACACCGAACTGTTCCGGCCCGACCGGGCCGTCGACATCGGACTTCCGCGGCCGATCTTTGTCACCCTGGGCCGTGTCGCCGTTGAAAAGAACATCGACGCATTTCTGTCCCTCGACCTGCCGGGTACCAAGGTGGTGATCGGCAAGGGCCCCATGGAGCAGGAGCTGAAACAGCGCTTCCCGCAAGCCAAATTTCTCGGACAGCTTGAGAACGGAACCTTGGCGGCACATCTCGCGGCCGCTGATGTCTTTGTATTTCCGAGCCTGACCGACACGTTCGGCGTCGTGCAGCTCGAAGCCCTGGCCAGCGGGCTGCCGATCGCGGCGTTTCCTGTTACCGGTCCCAAGGACGTTGTGGCCGACAATCCCATCGGCGTTCTGAATCAGGATTTACGTACCGCGTGTCTGGAAGCACTGAACGTCTCGCGCGAGGCGTGCCGCACCTTTGCGCTGCGCTATTCCTGGGAGAACAGCGCCCGTCAATTCATCGGACACGTCCGCAAAGTGGCGGCGAACACTTTTGGCGATGCGGAAGCAACCGAACAGGTCACCGCAACGGCCCACGGCTAACACTCAGGCGAGGGACAACAAGGGGCTAGGTATGTCGGAAATTTCGCGTACGGAACTCGATAAAGAGACGATCGCCAAGGCATATGCGCGCTGGGCGCCGGTCTATGACCTCGTCTTCGGCGCGGTTTTCGAGCACGGCCGCAACGCCGCCATTGCCGCCGCGGAGCGCATCGGCGGCCGCATCCTCGAAGTGGGCGTCGGGACTGGAATCTCCCTGCCCTACTATTCTCCCGATGTTCGCCTATACGGCGTCGACATCTCCGAACCAATGCTGCGTAAGGCACAGCAACGGGTGGACGAGCTTGGACTTAAGAACGTCGAGGCGCTGGCGGTCATGGACGCCGAGCATCTCGATTTTCCCGACGCTTCATTTGATGTCGTTGTGGCGCAATATGTCGTCACCACCGTGTCGAACCCGGAAGCCACGCTCGACGAATTCGCCCGCGTCCTCAAGCCGGGCGGAGAGATCATCTTAGTCAGCCGGGTCGGGGCCGAAGCGGGATTGCGGCGGGCGCTGGAGCGGTGGTTTGCGCCGGCGGCACGCAAACTCGGCTGGCGTACGGAGTTTGCCTTCGAACGCTACGCCCAATGGGCGAAAAAGACCAATGGAGTCCAGCTGATCGAGCGACGCGCCATGCCGCCGTTCGGGCATTTCTCGCTCATTCGCTTTGTTAAGGAAGGATCAACCAACAGCGCACGCGACAACAACAAACAAAGAACGAGCGCGGCGGGCTGATCGCACTCTCACGGCATCACTTTCATAAAACCGTCAGGCAGCGTCCCGTTGTCACGCCGCCTACATGGAATCGACATATCCTCAAAGAATCGACCTAAGGGCGGAGGGGCAAATATGGCCGGCTTTCTTGAAACACTGAAAACGCAACGTTGGGACGACCATCGCTACTATCATCACAGCCGGATCAATCAATCGCTCCACTTTGTCAGCGCCATAAGCTTTCTGTTCTCCTACGTCATGATCTTCAAGGATCCCGCCATATCGGCTTTCGCCGGCTGGCTAGTGGCGATGACCACACGCCAGAGCGGGCATTTTTTCTTCGAGCCGAAGGATTATGACGAAGTCAATCAAGCCACGCACGAATACAAGGAAGAGATCAAGGTCGGCTACAATCTGCGGCGCAAGGTCGTCTTGTTAACAATCTGGGCGCTATCGCCGCTGCTGCTCTACGTTGATCCGACTTTGTTCGGGGTATTCGCGCCCCCTGCCGGCAAAGCTGACTTCGTGCGCCACGTGGCAGTAATCTGGCTCGCGCTCGGCATCGGCGGCGTGCTGTTCCGCACCATCCAACTGTTCTTCATCAAGGACGTGCAGACCGGACTGGTATGGGCGACAAAAATTCTGACCGACCCGTTCCACGACATCAAACTTTACCATAAGGCACCGCTGGCTCTCCTGCGCGGAGAGTGGATTGACCCCCACATCGGCTCCGAATGGGACGAGGACGAGGCGGAGGAACTACCGCACGCAAGCTAAACCGGCGTTTAGGCGGCGTTCGATCCGTCACGCGCGGCAAACAGACGATGGGCGATCATCTCCTTGAGGATCGCGCGTTTGATCGACTTGTTGGTCATCGCCGGATTGTGCCACCACCAGCCATCCTCGCGCATGGCCTTCGCCGCGGCCACGAAACGATCGGCGACCGCAACGAAATCGGCTTCAGTGTAATTGAGGCTGAAGATCAGTCGGCCGGTGCCGACCCAGCTCAGCGCCAGACCTTCGGCGCGCAGGTAGTACTGCAGCATCCAGTTGTAGCGACTGGGCTGCGTGTAACAGACGGTCCAGATCGACGACATGTTGGCGACCCGCACTGGCAAAGCCTCATCACGCAGGCACTCATTCAAGTGCCGCGCCCGCTCGTCCCAAATGCGATCGAGGTCGCGATAAACGTCGCGGACCTCCTGCGTGTCGAGGAAGCGGAGGAACTCGTTCATCGCCGCCATCACGTAGGGATGCGAATTAAACGTGCCACGGGCAAAGCAGATATCGGCCGGACGATCATCGCGGAAGCG
>JASHVC010000284.1 GCA_030039655.1 Xanthobacteraceae bacterium
CGTGGACGTTCCCGCCTTCCACGAACCGTGGAAGTTCATCGAGACTATCGCGCTGTCTGTGTTCAACAAGAAGGTTACGACCTCGCTGCACTTCGGCTGGCTGCGGCCGACCTTGCGGGTTCTTTATAACATCAACGATATGAAGGATAAGTCGTCGTACATCGAGGTCGGGGACAAGGTCAGCTACTGGTGCGAGCAGAAGCTGTTCATCTTCGACGATACCTTGCAGCATATGTCGGTGAATGAGACCGACCAGCTGCGTTACTGCATGTTCGTCGATATCCTTCGTCCGTCTCCCTTTCCGTGGATACTGCGCGCCCTCGTCGCGGTCGAAGGTTTTATCAGCCGAAAGCTGAAATTGATTGCTTTTAGCGGCTGGACTCTTGTCGAAAGGTAGGATCCGCCGCCAGTCAGTCGCGGCGTTCCGTCAAGGCAAGGGGCGGGGCGCGGCCCGAGCGCTATTCCGCGGCGCGGCTGGCCGCGGCGACATCGCGGCGCGCCCAGTAGTCCGCGCTCGCCTTCGACTGTGATGTAGCCTCCGCAGTCTCGAAGCCCGGCGCCATCGAAGCGTCGGCGCCCGCCATGATCTGATGATGTTCGATGCCGAGCGTGCGCAGCCAGCGCTGCTGGCCCATGGTGAGCGCGATAAAGTATCCGATCTCCACCAGTTCCGGCTCGGTGAAGAACTTTCGCAGGCGCGCCCAGAATGCGTCGTCTACCGGCAGGTCCCAGGTGATCGCTTCCGCGTAAGAGAGGGCGGCCTTCTGCCGCTCGTCGTAGCGCGCCGATGACTCGAAGTTGATCAGGTCGCGGTAATCGTCCTCGACCAAGCCCTGCGTCGCCGCCTTCATGGAACGCTGATTGCCGCAATACTCGCACTTCACCGAACGTGACACATAGACGCGGCACAGTTCCTTGACGTCGTGATCAGCGACGCCGTTCTTGAATACATCGCGCCAGGAATTGGCGAACGACCAGAACACGGCCGGCACATGGGCGCGGATCGCTTGACTCTCGGGACGCGGCGTGCCTTCGCGCGCGCAGCGTTGGAACTCGGCGATCATAGCGGGATCATTAACCGTCGTGGGATCGACGTAACTAATGCGCGGCTTGCCCATTGAGCGGTTCCTCCGAACTGCGCCGCGACTGTCGCGGCTTGTCCTTAATAGTGCACTACCGCGTCTGTTAAAAGACTGTTCGTGCAATTTGCCATGGCGCGCGCAAACGCGGCGGCTGCGAAAGCGCCCGTCACGGCGCAGTTAGTTGTCCATCGCTCGGTGGCGCGATTGCGACGGCTGAAAATTCGTAAAGGTTATCTCTTTGATTCAAACAAAGCGGTACACGCGACATAAAGAATACCGCTTCAAGTAATCTTCAGCATAGGCCTAGAACGCGGCGTAGTTTCACTAATTTCATACCACCCGCGTACCACCCTGCCGGCGAGATAAGAATAATTTCGGCGTCCAGCAGAGGACAGGTCGTGCGCACCAGCACCGTGGTCATGATCGCCTTCGCAGTCGGCTTCGGACTGATTGCGGTATTTCTGGCGAACTCGTGGCTCAACAATCGAGCCGCCGAGCAAATGCGCAATTTGGAGGCGCAACAGAATGCAACGAACCCGGCGGCCACGATTGTCGTGGCCGCCCGGCCGTTGCGTTTCGGTGACGAACTGAGCTCCTTGTCGCTCCGGGAGATTCCCTGGCCGCCGCAATCGTTGCCACCTGGGGCGTTCCACAAGATCACCGAGCTGACCTCGGGCAGGCGCATTGTGCTCGCGCCGATCGACGTGAACGAGCCGATCCTCGCTCCAAAGATCACCGGACCGGGCCAGCGCGCCACGTTGTCCGCGATGCTTACTGACGGCATGAAAGCGGTCACGATCCGCGTCGACGACGTGGCCGACGTCGGCGGTTTCATATTGCCGGGCGATCGGGTCGATGTCGTGTTGACGCAGCCGCGCGAAAGAAAGGGCCCGATCACCGACATAGTGTTACTGAACGTGCGCGTCCTCGGCGTGGATCAGTTGGCCGACCAGCGCGCCGACAAACCCTCGGTAGTCAAGGCGGTCACGCTTGAGGTCGATGAGATCGGCGGGCAGAAGCTGGCGCTCGCGTCGCGGGTTGGCACGCTGGCGCTGTTGCTGCGCAAGGCGGGCGACAAGAGTGATGACATCGGCCGGGAGCTGACGCAGCTCGATCTGACCCACGACGTTGGCCCGACGGAGCATTCGCGCTTCATGACGATCCTCATCACGCGTCCGTCCAAGGACGGGACGTCGCGCGATGAGTACAGCGTTCCGAAGGAGGACATGGGTCCGCATGCGGCGCTGATGCCGGAACAAGAAGTTGCTCACAACTAAAGCCAGAGGGGACGAAGGCCGCGAGGGCGGCACGAAGTGGAATGGAAGGTTGTTTGGGGACGACTAACAGCGGCGGGGAGGCCGATATGAAGTGCCAGTACGAAGCTAGACACGGCATCGCAGGCGCAAGCCCGCGATATCACGACAGGAGCACGAGTCTTCGAGCGTCTTTAAGGTGCGCAAGCGCTGCGCTTGCGGCGACATTGATCGCTGCGCTCGCGTTGGCGCCGGCCGCGGCGCAGGCTCAGGATCACATCGCCCTGGCGAATCCTGTACGCACCGCGATGGTGCAAGTGACGCTCGGAAAATCACAAGATGTCCGTACCGATCAGAGCTTTGCCGACGTCGTGATTGGCGACGCTACGGTTGCGGACGTCAACCTGCTGACCGATCGTTCGTTGTCCATTCTGGGCAAGAAGATCGGCACGACGCGGGTCACCGTCTACGGAACGGACAAGAAGCTGGTCGGCATCTTCGATATCCAAGTGTCGTTCGACGTAACGCAGCTGTCGAGCGAAATCGAGCGCGTTAGCGGCGGCGGCATCAAGGTGGCCTCGATCAATGGCCGCATCTTCCTGAGCGGCACGGCGCGGGACGCCGTCACCCTCGACAAGGCGGTGATGATCGCGCGCCAGTTCGCGCCCGATCCGATCAACACCGTGAAGGTGCTACAGCAGCAGCAGGTTCTACTGGAGGTGCGCTTCATCGAAGTGGACCGCACGGCAAGCCGCGAGCTCGGCTTTCAGTGGAACGCGTTTGGCGGCAGCAAGTCGACGGTCAATATTGGCGATCAGGCCGTTGCCACAGGTTCAAGTTCCGGAGTGACGCTGCCAGTCACGACGGCAGCGACCGCCGCCGGCGTGCTCTCGGGCACGGCGCCGTTCGGGTTCGCGGTCGGTCAATTGTTGGGCAACTCACAGAACTCGCTGTCGCTCGCCATCAATGCGCTCGAGCAGAAGGGCCTCGCGCGCAGCCTAGCGGAACCCAATCTGGTGACGCTGTCGGGCGATAACGCGAGCTTCCTCGCCGGCGGGTCGATCCCGATCCCGCAGGTCAGCGCGACCGGTACACCCTCGTTCGCCTACCAGGACTACGGTGTCAGTCTCAATTTCACGCCCACCGTACTCAATGACGGCGTGATCAATATGAACATCTCGCCGCAGGTCAGCGAGATCGATAACAGCGTGACCGTAACGATTGCGGGCGCGACGGTGCCGGGACTCACCAAGCGGCAGGCCTCGACTACGCTCGAACTGCGTGATGGCCAGAGCTTCATGCTTGGCGGCCTGTTGCAGAACAACAGCTCTACCGCGCAGAGCCAGCTGCCGTGGGTCGGCAACCTGCCGGTGCTCGGCGCTCTGTTCCGCTCCAGCCAGTACCAGAAAAGCGAGACCGACCTGGTGATCGTAGTGACGCCGCACATCGTTCACCCGATGCGGCCGAGCGATGTCGTACACACGCCGTTCGACAACAGCCTGCCGGGCAACGACGTCGACTTCTTCCTGATGGGAAATGCCGAGGTCAGTCCGCAGCTGGCGCGGCTCGCCGCCGGCTCGCTCAACCGGCCGTATGTCGGCCACGTCCTCGACCTGCCGAAGAATGGAGGCGCCTATGTGTCCGTCAAAGACTAAACCGATGGGCCGCGTGATCGCGGCCGCCGTGGCCGCCGCAGCGATCGGCTCCATGCTCGGAGGCTGCTCCGATCTCTATACCGACCGGCGCGATACGGTTTCGCTAAGCGGAGGTGATGCGGTGGCCGCCAATCGGGTCGCCCAGATGGTCGATCCATGGCCGCCGCACAGCGGCAACACGAATATCGCGTTCAACGGCGAGCGAATGCAGCGGACGGTCGAGTGCTACCGCGATGACAGCGTCCTCCCGTCGCAAACGGTAATACAAAACGGGTCATCGACAACGACTGCGACGTCGACGTGCAGCAGAGAGCCGCGGCCGACCGCGCCCACCCCAGCGCCGCCGGCGACGAGCATCGGTACCGGAACCTCGACGACGACGACGACGGTTGTGCCTGAGCCGGGGGGACGTTCAACAAGCACATCTACGACAACCCAGTGATGCCGGCGTCAGTCCGGCAAGCCTAACCGATGCCCATTGGTCGAGACATAACTCCAGGAGTCCAGCCGCGTGTGGTCATTCTGACCGCGGACGAAGGATTCGAGGAGTCGGTGCGGGAGACGTTTAGCGCGGCCCCGCAAATCGGTCTCGAGGTCGTCAAGGGAAGGCTGTCTACCCGCGATCAAATCGATGTCGACGGCGCCACTGTGGTCGTCGCCGACATCGATGCCGGCGACGACGCCGAGCTGGAGGCGCTCGATCTTCTCATCAACCGCATCGGCAGCTGGCCGCCGGTCGTTGCCGTCACCCAAAGCTTCGATGGGGGTGTGGCGCGCCGCCTCTTGCAGATGCGAGTAGCCGACTGTTTGGTCAAGCCGGTGACGCCCGCCGATCTGGTGCAAACGTGCGCGCGCGTGGCCAAGCCGCCGGCCAATCACGACGTGTCGGAGGCCCAGATCTTCACCTTTCTCCCGGCGGTCGGCGGCGCCGGCGTAACGACGCTTGCGGTGCAGACCGCTATTCTGCTGCTGAACAGCGGCGCCAATGGCAAGACGTCGACCTGTCTGGTCGATCTCGATTTTCAGCACGGTGCCTGCGCCGACTACCTCGACATCGAGCCGCGCCTGAACATCGGCGAGATCGAGCCGCGCCCGGAGCGGCTCGATCGGCAGTTGCTCGAAGTCATGATCTCGCAGCATCCGTCTGGGCTGTCGGTAGTGGCGGCGCCGAACCAGCCGGCGGAAATGCGATCCTTCGATCCGGACGTGGTCACCCGCATTCTCGACCTCGTCTCGTCGCACTTCGACTACGTGGTGTTCGACATGCCGCGCACGTGGTTCTCGTGGACCGACAGTGTGCTCCTCGGCTCCAACAAGCTGTTCATCGTCAGCGAAACCACGGTTCCGAGCCTGCGCCACGCCAAACAGCTCGTGGAGGCCATCCGCGAACGGCTCGGCGATGGCCCGCACCCGCAGGTCATCATCAATCGGTTCGAAGCCAAGATGTTCTCGACCGGATTGCGCCGCAGCGACTTCGAACAGGCGCTCGGTGACGCTTTGGCCGGCACCATCCCCAACAACTACGTGCTGGTCCGCGAGGCCATCGATCGCGGCGTTCCGCTGGAGGAAATCAAGCCTGGCAACAAGATCACGACGAGCCTGACAAAGCTGGTTCTACCGCAGGGCAGCGCCAAGCCGGCGAAAGAAAGCGCGGCGAGCGGCAAGAAACTCAGTCTGTCTTGGGCGCGATCGTAGGTTGGGTGCGGTCGTAGCGTTGCGCGTTTCGCCGGCAGTGCCGGTAACTTGAAGAGCGTTAAAGGGCATCGATATGATAGGTCGTTTTTCGACGCGTCGTGTCAACGCACCGGACCTCGTCCCGGAGGATTCGACGCTGGAGGAAGTGTCGTGGACGGTCGTTCCCGAGGCCGCTCCCGAGCCGGCGCCGGCGCCGGTGCCGGCTCCGCCAAATCTGCTGCTGACCGACAAGCTGCTCGACGCCAAGGTGCGCCTGCATCGCCGGCTCATCGAAGAGATCAATCTGTCGGCGTTGGAAAAGCTGCCCGAAGAGGAAATCCGCAATCACATTCAGCAGCTCGTGTCGCAATACGTGCTGGTCGAGCGGCTGGCGCTCAACACCCAGGAGCTGGGCGACTTCGTTTCGGAAATTCTCGACGGGATGACCGGTCTCGGTCCGCTTGAGCCGCTGCTTAAGGACCCGGCCATCAACGACATTCTCATCAACGGCCACGAATGTGTGTACGTCGAGCGGCAAGGAATGCTGGAGCCGACCGGCGTACGCTTCAAGGACGAGTCGCATCTTCTGCGCATCATCAACAAGATCGTCTCTGCGGTCGGACGCCGGGTCGATGAATCGCATCCCATGTGCGACGCGCGCTTGCTCGATGGCTCGCGCGTCAACGTCGCGGTGCGGCCGGTCGCCATCGACGGACCGCTGATGTCGATCCGCAAATTTTCCAAGAAGCCGTTCAACCTGAACAAGCTGGTCGAGGTAGGCGCGCTACGGCCGCAGATGGCCGAATTGCTCGCCGCGGCCGTGAAGGCGCGCGTGACGCTGATCATCTCCGGCGGCACCGGTTCCGGCAAGACGACCATGCTGAACGCGCTGTCCGCCTTCATCTCGGAAAAGGAACGCCTGCTCACCATCGAGGACGCGGCGGAACTGCAGCTGCAGCAGCCGCACGTCGGGCGCATGGAGACGCGGCCACCGAACATCGAGGGCAAGGGCGAAATCCGCCAGCGCGATCTGGTCAAGAATGCGCTGCGTATGCGGCCCGACCGCGTGATCCTCGGTGAGTGCCGCGGTGAGGAAGCCTTCGACATGCTTCAAGCCATGAACACCGGCCACGAAGGTTCCATGGCGACCGTCCATGCCAACACCCCGCGCGACGCCATCGCGCGCCTGGAGCAGATGATCGGCATGGCCGGCCTGCCGATGACGGTGGCGAGCATCCGCAGCCAGATCGCGTCCGCCATCCGGGTGATCGTGCAGTTGTCGCGGCTGTCGGACGGCAAACGTAAGGTGATGAGCATCGCGGAGATCACTGGCCTGGAATCCGACACCATCCAGATGCAGGAAATCTTCAAGTACGTGCGCTCCGGCACCGCGCCCGACGGTACCGTGCAGGGTCATTTTCACGCAACCGGCGTGCGCCCGCGCTTCCTTGGCGATCTCGCCGCCTTAGGCATCAAGATCCCGGGCGCCTACTTCGATCCATCGCAACCCCTCTGAAGGTCATCGTGTTCGATTTCAATCCCATCTATCTGGTCTGGCTGTTCGTCGCGGTCTCGGCGGGGCTGGCGTTCGAGGCGGTCTACCTGCTGTTCTTCTCGACATCGTCCTATCGCACCTCGATCAACCGGCGGCTGGCGCTGTCGAAGGACAAGACCGATCGAGAGTCCGTACTCATCGAACTTCGGCGCGAACGCGGGCTCACCAGCGGCGGCAATTATCAACTCGGGCTAATCGCCTTCAACCGCCTGATACTGCAGTCGGGCCTTACTATGGGGATACCCCGCTTTTTCATCGTGGTCGGCACGGTGAGCGTCGTCGCCTTCGGCCTGACCATGATTTTTCAAAGCGATATCGTGGAGGCGACGGGCGTCCTGCTGTTCTGTTCCACGCTGCTGCCGTTCTTTGTATTGCGCGTCTTGCGGTCGCGGCGGCAGAAGAAATTCGCCGCCCAGTTTCCCGACTCGCTGGATATCATCGTGCGCAGCCTGCGCGCCGGACACCCGGTGCCCATCGCGGTCAACATGGTGGGGCGCGAGATGGGTGATCCGATCGGCACTGAGTTCGGCATCGTGACCGACGAAGTCACCTACGGCGCCGACCTAGAAGGGGCGATGCGCAATCTCTATGCTCGCATTGGCTCGGACGATCTTCCGTTGTTCGTCACCGCCGTCGCCATCCAGGGCTCGACCGGCGGCAACCTCGGCGAAATTCTCGGCAACCTTTCCGGCGTCATCCGTGACCGCTTCAAGATGCGGCGCAAGATTCGCGCCCTGGCCGCCGAAGGACGCGCCTCGGCGATGATTCTGTCGGCGCTGCCGATCGCCCTGTTCATCGTCATCCAGTTCATCACGCCCGAATTCTACGGCGCGGTCTGGCACGAACACCTGACAAAGGTGATGCTGACTTGCGCCACTATTTGGATGCTCATCGGCAATTTCATCATGTTCAGGATGGTAAACTTCAAAATCTAACGCGAACATCGCATGGAACCGATTACCGCCACTTACGGCACACCGACGGTACTGAGCGTGCTGATCTTTCTCGCCGCGGGAACGCTCGCGTTCGCGTTGATGGTGGGCGTGCGCGCCCGCGAAGCGGTACGCCGCCGCGCGGCGCGGGTCGGCCTCAGCGACGATGCGGCAGGCGGCGGCCGGCGCGCCTTGCGCTATTCCGGAATGCGCGCGGCGCAAAAGCTCGTCGACTATACGACGAAGCACTACGGGTCGGTCGACACCAAGGATATGAAAGTCCTGCGCGAACGCATGATGCGCGCCGGCATCTACGACCCGCGCGGACCGGCCATTTTCTTCCTTTCCCGCATCGGGCTGGCGGTAGGCTTGGCGTTCTTGGCGTTCGTTGCCCTGCCGCAGTTCGGCTTCGAGGGTAAGTCTTCTTTCTGGCTTTTCACGATGTCGAGCGGCCTGTTGGGCTACCTGGCCCCGAGTCTCATCATCGACCGCATGATCGCGAAAAAGAAGTTCGAGCATCAGATGGGCTTTCCGGATTTCATGGACCTGCTGGTGGTCTGCGCGGACGCCGGGCTTGCCATGGAAGCCTCGCTCGACCGGGTCGCGCGCGAGATTGGCGAGGCCTATCCGTCGCTCTCGGCCAACATTCATATGACCAATCTTGAAATGCGCGCCGGCCGTACCTTGACGGATTCACTCGAACAATTCGGCGACCGCGTTGGCCTGCCGGAGGCGCGTTCTTTCGCCACGCTCATCCAGCAATC
>JASHVC010000285.1 GCA_030039655.1 Xanthobacteraceae bacterium
CCGCCGCCGGCCGCCGAAATCGCCCGCGCGGTGATCGAGGCTTTTACCGCCAAGGACTTTGAACGCGCCGCGCAGACGCAATTGCAATTCGCACTGTTTCCCAGCCGCTGGATGCACTACGGCCTGGCGCCGGCCATGAAGGCGGCCATGAATCTGATCGGCGTGCCTGCTGGCGATCCATATCCGCCCTATGCGCCGCTGTCGCGCGACGACATGGCGGCGCTCGCTGCGTATCTGAAGACGACGGTGCTGGCGCCGCGCGTGACGGCAGCCGCGGCATGAGTACGCACGGGCCGTCGTCATTGCGAGGAGCTCCGAAGGGGCGACAAAGCAATCCAGCACTCGGTGCATCCGATCCTGGATTGCTTCGCTTCGCTCGCAATGACGAGGTCTGATCAGGTTCGCCCTCTCAAAAGAAAACCCGCCGGGTGCGCGGGGGCAGACCGGCGGGTCGATGGAGTCGCGCCTGGTACGAACGCCGCAATCCAGCGCAGATTTACGATTTCTCGAGTTGACCGCGGATTTCGCCGGCCGGGTTCGCCTTGGTGTGCAGATTGACGTAATACTTGCCTGCCAGCAGATCCTTGGCCTGATCGGCAGTCAGCTCCGCCGAGCCTTTGAACGGACTCGGGAAGTTCGGGTTTGGATCGCCCTTCTTGCTCAGCCAGACCACCGGCGGGGCGTTCTTGCCCGGATCCGCCGGACCATGGATATGGGCCGCGGTCACCGGACCGGTGAGGCCCGAATAGGTGCCGTCCCAGCTGATCTTTTTGCTTGTCGGATCATAGGTGACGGTGACGGAAGCCGTGCCGGTCGTGGTGTTCGGCGGCACTTCGCTCTTGCCGTCGAGACTGGCCTTCAACGTGGTATTGGCGGCCTCGCTCTGCGAGGCAGATGCCAGCAGCACGGCGCTGGCGGCGCCGCCGACGCAATAGCCGAGGATCGATCGGCGAGCGAATAATTCAGTCATGAGGTCCTCCCTGTGGACGTCCGGAATGCGTTATGAACACCGGTCGAGGGCCGTTATTGCACGGCCTTCGCAAGCTCGCGGCTGCAACCGGCGATTTAGCGAAGACAGGCTTATGCCGGCTGTAGCGGCCCACCTAAGCACACTGCGCCGCCCGAACCCAGATACGGTCCGCCGGATGGCGAACCACGCTTACGGCCGGCCAGGATCACGCCTGCGGCGGCAACACCCTGATCGAGGTCGCAAATTCCTCGCCGCAATCATCGCAAGCCCAATCGTGGCGGATGCCGCCGTTAAGGTTGAAGGCAGATTGCTCGGCAACGAGCAGCACGGACCCGCAACGCGGACAGCGGGGGCGACCGAAGTTCCCGGCCCAAGGTGCTTGGCACGCGATTGCGGCATTCATCTAGAAAGCTCCTGCGCAAGCTTAAGCCGACGTGGTCCATTCTGCCGGACCCTATGGCGCCGTCACGACGCCGGCGTGAAGCTTTCGTGCCATTGTGACGGCGTGCTCAGCGCGGCGGCGCCGGGATAGGTGCGCAATTGGTGCGCCCGGACAACAGGCAGTCCTCCAATTTTCCGTTCTGATAAAGTTCGTGCGCCAGAAACAAGCCGATCAGGAACAGCAGGACAACGACGCCGAGCGCGATCAGCGGCCCGCGCGGTCTCTGGTTTTGCTCGTTTCGGTCGGGCATGGTTGGCATCCGGCTGAGACGATTTGTGGTGAGACTCGCGGCGCCATGTGGCGCAAGTGAGGAGGCTTGGTGCCACACCCTTTTACCACCGAGGCTTGGCAGTCATGAAGTTCGGCGTGTTCGACCACCTCGACGATGCCGGTGTGCCGCTCGGCGAGCTCTATGCCGACCGGCTGCGGCTCGCCGAGGCTTACGACCGTGGCGGCTTCTACGCCTACCATCTGGCGGAGCACCACGGCACTCCGCTCGGCTGCGCGCCGTCGCCGGCGATTTTCCTTGCCGCGCTGGCGCAGCGCACGCAGCGCCTGCGCTTCGGCCCTATGGTCTTCCTGCTGCCGTTCTATCATCCGCTGCGGTTGATCGAGGAAGTCTGCATGCTCGACCAATTGAGCGGCGGTCGTCTGGAACTTGGCATCGGCCGCGGCGTATCGCCCTTCGAGAGCAAAAACTACGCGCTCGATTTCGCACAGACCCAGGCGATGTATCATGAGGCTTTCCAGGTGCTGCTCAAGGGCCTTGCCGTCGATGAGCTCACCTTTGACGGCAAGTTCTATCGCTTCGACGGCGTGCCCATCACCGTGCGCCCGGTGCAGTGGCCGCATCCGCCGCTGTGGTACGGCGTCAGCTTTCCCGAGAACGCCGAATGGCCGGCGGCAAACGACGTCAATGTGATCTCGCTCGCGCCGCCGCAAACGGTGCGGCCGATCTTCGAGCGCTATCTTGCGGTGCGCGACAAGCTCGGCAAGGCGCGCTCGACGCTGCTCGGCCTCGGCCGCCATGTCGTCGTTGCCGACACCGACGAGGCGGCGCGCGCCATCGCGCGGCGGGCCTATCCGCGCTGGCGCACGAGCTTCTTCTGGCTATTTGCGCGGCACGGCAGCGCGCCCCGCACCGCCGCGCTCTACCCG
>JASHVC010000286.1 GCA_030039655.1 Xanthobacteraceae bacterium
TCGTCGATAATCTGCATGGCGCGAACCTTCGGTGCGCCGCTCACCGTGCCGGCGGGAAAGCCGGCGGCGAGCGCATCGAGTGGATCACAATCCTTGCGGAGCTTGCCTTCCACGTTGGAGACAATGTGCATCACTTGGCTGTAGCGCTCGAGGAAGAACTGGTCGGTGACCGTCACGCTGCCGATTTCGGCCACGCGGCCGACGTCATTGCGACCAAGATCAAGCAACATGAGGTGTTCGGCCCGCTCCTTGGGGTCGGCGAGCAACTCCACCTCGAGTGCCTTGTCCTCGTGCGGTGTCGCGCCGCGCCGCCGTGTGCCGGCAATCGGGCGAATCGTCACCGTGCCGCTGCTGGCTTTCACCAGGATTTCGGGGCTCGATCCGGCGATCGCGAACGCGCCGAAATCGAGGAAGAACAGATAGGGTGAGGGGTTCACTCGCCGCAATGCGCGATACAGCGCAAATGGCGGCAGCGCGAACAGCGCCTCGAAGCGCTGCGACAGCACCACCTGAAAAATATCGCCAGCGGCGATGTACTCCTTGGCGCGGAGCACCATCTCCTCGAATTCGGCCGGCGTGGTGTTGGAGCGTGGAGTGACTTCCACAGGGCCAGCACCAATTTCCGCGTCTGTACGCGGGGGAGGGGGCGCCGCCTTCTCGAGCGGACGGTCGAGCGCGTCAACAATCTCAGACAGGCGCTCGCGTGCCCGCGTCAAAGCCTGCTTCGCCGACACGCGCTTCTGCGGTCGCACTGGCGTGACGATGGTGATGGTGTCTTCAACGGCATCGAAGACGATCACCACGGTCGGCCGCACAAGGATCGCGTCGGGAATTCCGATTGGGTCGGCGCCCGGCTCCGTTAGACTCTCCTCGATCAGGCGAACCGTATCGTAGCCGAGATAACCGAACACGCCGGCGGCCATGGGCGGCAGCTGATACGGCAGCGCGATGCGGCTCTCTTGTATAAGCGCACGCAGCGCCGTCAGCGGTGGGTCCGCCGCGGGTACGAAGTCCTGCGGGTGTTTTTTCGGATTTCGGTTGAACGCGGCGTTGTGCCCGCTGACGCGGAAAATGAGATCCGGTTCAAGACCGATGATCGAGTAGCGGCCGCGGACGGCGCCGCCTTCGACCGACTCAAGCAGAAAGCTTATGGGCGAAGAGCCGGACGACGATGCGCGTTTGGGCCGCGCTCCGGTCATTTTCAGAAATGCGGAGACCGGCGTTTCCAGATCGGCTACAAGCGTGGTCCATACGACCTGGGGGGAGCTCGCCGCATAGCGGGCGGCGAACTCGTCAGCCGTAGGCTCGATCTGCATTCACTCGTTATCCGGCGCTGCGGAGCCCACTGCTTGCGCCAGCACGGACTGATTCACGGTGGTGCCCAAATAATTCTGCACCCACGCCAAGTATTGAGCGAAGATGTCTTCAGCCACGGACCGTTGCAGCACTTGATCGAGCTTCTTCCCATCCGCCGAGTTGGGATCGAACGCCGGCGTTGTGATGTCGTTCACGCGGAAAACGATCCACTGGGTCGGCTTATCGCCCTCGGAGCTGCCGAAAGCGTCCTTGGCAGTGTGGAAGACGGCATCTACCACCCTTGAGGAGATGCCCGGGGTCGGGGCACCGCGTTTGAGGTCGGTAGCCTTCTCCACCTTTACGCCGGCCCCCGTAGCTAGCGCCTCGAGGGCGTTTCCGTTTTTGGCCTTGTCGAGCAGGTCCGCGGCTTTGTCCTTAAGGCGCTTGGCGACCTGATCGTCCCGCCAGCGCTGTTCGACGTCGGATTTGACCTCATCGAGGGTGCGGTCACGCGATGGCGTAACGCCGTCGACTTGGTACCAGACGTAGCCGCCATCGGCCTCGACCGGATAGGTGTCGACGCCGACATCGCTGGAGAACGCAGCATTGATCACATTGCCCGCGGCCGGAATGTTGGCCACGAGCTTGCCGGACGGGTCGCGGCCGGAGCGATCCACATCGACGGTCACGATCGTGAGGTTCAGCTTCTTTGCGGCCTCGTCCAATGTGGCGCCGCCGGCGCGGGCATCCTCGATCTGGTCGTGGATATCCTGCACCTTTGTTCGAGCGCGCTCGAGCGCAAGGTCGCTGTGGATGAAGGGAGCCACCACCGCGAGCGGCTTTACGACCTCAGGCTCGATGCTGAGCACGCTCACAAGCACGGCGCCAAACTTGCCATTCACCGGCGCGCTCACCTCGCCTTGCTTGAGCGAAAAAGCCGCGTCGGCCACCGCCGGATCGATGATTGCTGTTTTTGCCACCGTGCCGAGATCGATGTCGCTTTCTTTCAAGCCGCGCTCAGTAGCGATGGCGGTGAAGCTTGTCCCCGACTTGATGCGCGCGCTGGCGGCGTCGGCGTCCGCCATGTTGGGAAACACAATCTGTTCGATGTGGCGCCGCTCGGGCGTGGTGTAGGCCTTCAGATTCTGATCATAGGCCTTTTTCACATCCGCATCCGAGACCTCGATCGACTTTGCCAGCTCTGCTGGCGTCACCGACAGTGTGGTGATCTTTCGATATTCGGGTGCGCGGAAAATAATTTTGCGGTCGTCGAAGTATTTGTTCAGTTCTTCGGCGGTCGGTTGCGGAATATCGCCGGCCTGCTCGCGGCCGAGCGTCAGATAGTTGACGCTGCGCTGCTCATTCCGGAACTGGTTGATGGCGTTGAGATACGTCCTCGGCACCTCGACGCCGCCGGAGATTGCTTCGGTGATCTCGCGGCGCGGAATGGAACGGCGCTGCTCATCGAAATAGCGCTGCTCGGAGAACCCGATGTTGCGCAGGAAATATGTGAACAGCGTGCGATCGAACTGCCCCGTCGGCGTTTGGAAGTGGGGATCGTTCATGACTTGCTTGACGATCTCGGAGTCGGGAATGCCGAGCCGCATCTTCCGAGCAATCTGATCGATGCCGGCGCCCGCAATCATCTGGCCGAGCACCTGGCGGTCGAGACCAAGCGCATTCGCCTGTTCGGCCGGCACGGGATGGCCAAGCTGCTGGCCAAGTTGCCGCAGACGATCATTGTAGGTCTGACGAAATTGGTCGGCAGAAATTTCCGTGTCGCCGATCTTGGCCAGGTACGTACGGCCGAAGCCGCGGAAGATGTCGTTGATGCCCCACAAGGCGAAGCTGCCGGCGAGGAACGTCAATATGACGCCCATGACGGCGCGGCCGAGCCAATTGGAGGAGGCCTTCCGGATACCTCGAAGCATGCGTTCCCGGTTCTTTAAGTGATGACGACCTGCCTGCCAGGCAAAAGCGACGCATCATAGGGAGCGCCGCGTTGCGCCGCAATCGACTGAATCGTCTGATAAAACGTCCCTTTTCCCAGCGCAATCGGTCTGCTAACGGCTCTTTGTCGCATTTTTGGGGCCTCCACGATGACGCGCCGCCCGCTGGTCGCCGGCAATTGGAAAATGAATGGGCTCCGGGCCTCCATTGGCGAACTTGAAAAGATCATTGCCGGCGCCAAGAAGCTTGCCAATGTCGACTTGATGGTGTGCCCGCCCGCAACACTGATCGCGGGCTTTGCGGCGGCGGCGCGTGGATCGCACGTTGCCATCGGCGGCCAGGATTGCCACGCCCTCGCGTCGGGCGCTTATACGGGAGATATCTCGGCTGAGATGCTCAAAGACGCTGGCGCGGTCGCTGTCATTGTCGGCCATTCCGAGCGCCGCCAGCATCACGGCGAAACCGATGCGGCCGTACGCGCGAAGGCGTTGGCGGCGCGTCGTGCCGGAATTGTTGCCATCGTCTGCGTCGGTGAGACGCGCGCCGAGCGCGATGCTGGGGAAGCGCGCGCGGTGGTCGGCGCGCAGCTCGATGGCTCGCTGCCCGATGGCGCGGACAATATTGTGGTCGCCTACGAACCGGTCTGGGCGATCGGCACCGGGCTTACGCCGACAACGGATGACGTCGCCGAGATGCACGGTTTCATTCGCCAACGGCTTTGCGCACGATTTGGCGAGGCGGGGCAGGAGACCCGCGTTCTCTATGGCGGCTCAGTCAAGCCCGCGAACGCCAAGGAACTGATGGCCGTCGACAATGTCGACGGCGCGCTTGTGGGCGGCGCGAGTCTGAAGGCTGAGGAGTTTCTTGGCATCGCGGGTGTATATGGCTGAGGCTTTGGGATCGAATTCAAACAAAACGATGGTCAGGCTGCGCCGTGGCTCGTTGGCTTAGGTCGGGTAGTGTGGCCATAGAAAAACCTGATCGGGTCGTGTAGACACCGCCCCGTCACCCTATATGGGGCATATCGCGGGTACGGCGCCTCATGGGCCGAGGCCGCAACCGGATTTTACCGATGCAGAGTGTCGTTATCGCCGTTCACCTTATGCTTGTCCTCGCCTTGATCGGCGTGGTGCTGCTGCAGAAGTCCGAGGGCGGGGGATTGGTCAGTTCGACGAGCGGATTTCTGAGCAACCGCGG
>JASHVC010000287.1 GCA_030039655.1 Xanthobacteraceae bacterium
CTCGACAAGCTCGTGCGCTTGCGCAGCCTGCGACAGCGGCATGACCCGGTCAATTATCACCTTCCAACGGCCAACCGCCGCCGCCTCAAGACTGGTGTCATAGTCGAGTTCACGGTCAACCGGATTACCAATGATCGTGATCTGTCGAAGATAGAGCTGGCGAACGTCGAGCGGCACAATGCCTCCCCCGTGGCCACCAGCAGTCACCAGTCGACCATGACGGGCAAGCGATGCAAACGCCCGCGGAAAGAGATCGGGATCGCCAATATTCTCCAGTACGATATTGACCCCCTTGCCGTCCGTGATCCGCATTACTTCGGCCGTGAGATCCTGCTTGCGGTAGTTCACTCCGGCCTGCGCGCCGAACTGCATCGCCGCGTCCACCCGCTCGTCCGTGCCGGCTGCGGCAATCACTTTGCCGCCGAGGTGCTTCGCGACCTGAACGCATGCACTGCCCAGCCCGCCCGCAGCACCCATCACCAACACCCAATCGCCAGGCATAAGCCGCGCATAGTCACGAACTTGCGCGAACGCGAGCGGTGCATGCTGCGCGACGACGCATGCCGTAAAAAAGTCAAGGTCTTCGGGAACGAGATGGGTGATGTTTGCTGGCACTTTGACAAATTCCGCATAGCCGCCCCAGCAATTGACGCCCAGCAGCTGCGGCGCCCCCTCCCGGCTAAAGCCCAAGATCTTCCGTGCTGCTACACGATCGCCCACTTTTCGGGAGGAAACATCGGGTCCAACCGCTGCCACGATACCGACAGGGTCGGCGCCCAACACGTGCGGAAGCGCGGGTTTGTGCGCGTACCTACCGGCGCGCACGATAGTGTCGAGTGTCCGATTGACTGAGACAGCGCGTACGTCGATCAGGATTTCTGCTGGGCCGGGCTCGGGCGTCGGAACCTCTTCCAGTTTCAGCACCGACGCTGGACCGTACTCCGACATCACGACCGCTCTCATTTACTCCTCCCTCTGGGCGGTCTTACACGCGAACGAACCGAAGGTGGCCGACGATCTCGTAGCCGCGAGCTTGGTCGGACGGGGGTTGATTCCGTCAATCACTGGCACGTCAGCGAAGTCGAACGGGCTGACGCCTTTCAGGCAGGCGACGTTGACGCCATACTGGTTCGGATTGGAACGGCGGCGATGGTGGGTGTAGATGCCGCACCGCGAACAGAAGTAGTGCTGGGCCGCACCTGTATTGAAACGATAGACCGTCAGCGCGTCTTCGCCGGCATCGATGGTAATACCGCTAACATCGGCTGACACCGCCACCGCGCCGCGCATACGGCAATACGAGCAGGTGCAACGGCGCGCGGTGTTGAAGCCGTCCGTTAATTTGACGCGGAACCGTACTGTCCCGCAGTGGCATGCCGCTTCCATTTCTCCTGGTTCAGTGCAGTTCCGCCCCTGCATGCTTTTTAACATTGAATGTATTATCGTTTTTCCTTTTGTTTGAACGCATCCCCAAACTTGCACTCGGGTTGCTGACTCGTTGCAACCATCATCACAGGTTAGCGCCTCAGCGGGAAAATCAACAGACCAACTTTCCAGCTTTTCCCAGGACCGATGTCCGCTCTCCCAACTGATCGCGACCGTGTTTGCGACTTGAGCGATGTCGCTGAAGTCCCCAAAAGGCGACATCACGCTTACTGCAAAGTACGCTGGGACCGACCTCATTGATGCTGTTGATTCCAGTAAGCGCCATACTGACATCGAGCTCTTTGCGGATAATCTCGATCGCCTTGGCTACGCCGCGCTCACCAGCGGCACCGAGCCCGTAGATATAGGCCCGGCCGATAAGGCAGCTCTTTGCGCCAAGCGCCAGCGCCCGCAATACATCCTGGCCGGTACGAATTCCGCCATCGAACATGACTTCGATCTCGGAGCCGACCACATCGGCAATCCTCGGCAGCATGGAGATCGAGGATGCTGCTCCGTCGAGCTGGCGGCCGCCGTGGTTAGACACAATCAGTGCCCGTCTTGGCGGCTAGCTTGGCATCTTCCACATCGAGAATGCCTTTGATGATCAGTTTGCCGCGCCAGATGCTCTTGATCAGCTCAACGTCCTTCCAGTTCAACGCCGCGTCGAACTGGCTGCCCACCCAGCGCGCCAGCGATTCGACACTTTCCACGTTCTTCACATGGCCGGCCAGATTTCCGAAACTCCAGCGCCTGCCGCTGAGCACGCTGTACACCCAGCTCGGCTTGCGCGCCATATCAATCAGATTCTTGAGCTTGAGCGCGGGCGGCACTGCAAGACCGTTCTTGATGTCGCAATGCCGCTGACCGGGCACGGCAAGATCGACGGTGAGCACCAATGCGCCGCATTTGGCGGCGGCCGCACGCTCGATCAGCGAACGGACAAAGCCGCGGTCTTTCATGACGTAAAGTTGAAACCAGAACGGCTTGTCCACCGCCTGCGCCACGTCCTCGATCGAGCAAATGGATAACGTGGTCAGCGTATAGGGAATGCCCGCCGCTTGCGCGGCGCGGCACGCGAGAATCTCGCCATACCGTGCTGCAGTCCCGACAGCCCGACCGATCCCAAGGCAAGCGGCAACGCCGCTTTCTCGCCGAGAATGGTCGTCGAGATATCGCGTGCTGAAACATCGACCAGAACACGCTGGCGCAGATTGATGCGTTGCAAATCGGCGCGATTGGTGCGCAGCGTTTCCTGCGCATAGGAGCCAGTCTCAACGTAGTCAAAGAACGCGCGCGGCACTTTGCGCCGCGCGAGGTCCCTCAGGTCGTCGATACAGGTAATATCTTTCATAATCGGAACGTGCGCCAGGTACGTTCCAATTTCGCATTACCCGCTCCGCAGGGCAACGGTCGCGATAGAAAGCTAACTGCCAAGCATCTATGCGCGCGCGATCAGGTAGCGAAACGTATTGTTGATATGGTACGCGCCCGAAGCCGTGCGATATTGCGCGATGGACTCGGTTAAGGCATCTCGCGCACGCTCGAAACTGGAGGCGCGGATTGCCCGTTCAGCCGGTCCCGACGACAACATGCCCCGGAGCGCGGTATCGAGATCCGGATAAATCCACGGACACGCCACGTCGACGACGGTGACTGGCGTCAGGCCGGCTTCGACCGCAAACGCCTTCAGCTTTACTTCATCGGACAGCGCAAACGGGCCGGGCGCGCCGGGTGGCGGCGGCGGCATCAGGGCGCCAAGCGCCTTGAGGTGTCCGGCCGCCTCGCATTGCTCCGGCAAGCCCCACACTGCAATCACGATGTGGCCGCCCGGTTTGCTAACACGACGCGCTTCGCGCAACGCGTTGACGGGTCTTGCCGCATACTGGAACGCATTGAAGCCGGTCACTACGTCGAAAGTGCCGTCGGCATGCGGCAAGGTCTCCATTTCGGACAGGCGGAAATCGGCCCGTGGGAGCCGGCGCTGCGCGATGGCGATAAAGGGGGCGGTGGCGTCAACGCCCGCAATCCGGTCGATCTTTTTCGCCAAGATTTGCGCGGCCAAACCCGGGCCGCAACCGACATCGAGCAGCGCTTTTGCACCGGCCAATTCCGGCCGCGCCGCCACGCTGTCGTAGAGCGGGAGAAACGTCGGTTCCTGGACCTCCGCGTAATCGCTGGCGCGGATACCCCATAAGTCTCCCTGCATTGTTGCCGAACCGGCTGGCGCTGCTGCAGTTGACTGGGTACCGGCTCGGGCTGTGAGTTGCGTCATGGCTTTCTCTCCTAAAGGTGTGGATGCAGACCGAGCGTTCGGCGCGGTTTGCGATCGCTGTCACCTTTGGCGAGCACGCGCCATTTGTCCTGAGGCGCAGGACCCAGACGCCGCCATAATGTGAAAGACTCCTGGAGAACTCTGGGTCAGGGGACCCAAATCAAGCTCTGGCGGGTCCGACTGCCGGCGTGGAACCGAGACCGGCCTCACGCGCCCGCACGATAGCCTGGGCGCGATTGGGGGTGCCCAATTTGCTGAAAATACTGTTGATATGATTGCGCACGGTCTTGGTGCTCAAGGACAACCGCGCTGCGATCTGCGCGTTGTCGAGTCCACGCGCAACAAGGTCGAGTACTTCACGTTCCCGAACGGTGAGATCGAGAAAATCGATTTCACTGGCATCGGCTGCCGTCCGATGATCGCGGACGAACTGGACGAGTTCGACAAAGAACTGCCGCCATGCCGGCTGATGAGCAAGTAAAATGTGGTTACGGCTTTCCAGCGGCACGAATTCCGCATTGGGTATTGAACTCGCGACGAGGTGGCCTTCGGCAAATGGCACCCGGCTATCGTTGCGCGCATGCAGCACAAGCGTAGGACAGCAGACTTTGGACAGCTGATCAGTGACATCCATGGCGTCGAAGCCACGGATCAGGCCGACAGCGTTCTCGGGCGAAGTCGATAGCCGTTGCATGTCGGAGAACCAGCGATATTCATCCGGTCTGCTTTCGGGGATGAACAGCGCCGTGTAGACTTGGCGGAACGCAGGATTGTCGCGACCCCAGCCCAGCTCGACGAGCTTCAGCATGGTGTTGGCTTCATCGATGTCCTGGGCCGATGGATTGCGCTTGAGCCTGCCGCGCGCGAATGCACCGTAAAGAATCAAGTGGCTGACGCGATCGGGGTGCCGTGCTGCATAGGCGATCGCCAGCCCTGTCCCTTGGCAACATCCCAGAAGAATGAATTGCTTCAGTCCGGCAGCATCAACGACCGCCTCGAGATCGCGAAGGCAAGCGTCAAATGTCAAGTCTTTGACATTCCGCTCTGACAAGCCGCAGCCTCGGCCATCATATCGAGTCAACGTATAGTGTGCAGTCAACTCGGCAAGACGCGGTCCCCAAACCGGGCTCTTCCAATCGTGTTCCAGGTGGTTGAGCCAAGTCGCAACTGCGACCATCGCTGGGCCCCGGCCAGCGCAGGCGTAGGCGATGCGCACGTCATCGAACGATGTACAGAAGCGAATCTGGGTCATTGAAAGCACCGCTGCTGGCGACGCCAGTTACTTCGCCGGGATGTGCGTGCCGGGATCATCCAAAATTATATGTGGATTTTGGTCCGTAGTGAATGGCAAGAGCTTGGTGAGGCTGTGAAGGTCCGAACGACCGCTTAGGGGTCTTTCGCGCCATTTTCCCATTTGTTGCCGATGTCGGCTTTCCACCCAATCGCGTCGCCAATTGCCGACATCACATCTTACATTTGGTGCCACACGGAGAACCATGGTGACCCAGCTTGTACGTGCGCCTCGTCCGTGGTTCGATTCCATAAATCTTGTGATACGCGTGTGAGTACGGACCTTACCTGCACGGGAGATTTGCTCTACGGCGCCAATAGCTTACGCTGCCAGTGCAGTTCCGCCCCTGCATGCTTTTTAACATTGAATGTATTATCGCTTTTGTTTTTGTTTGAACGCATTCCGCAACTTGAGCTCAGTTGCTGACCGCCGCAAGCGTCATCACAGGCTAGCGCCTCGGCGGGAAAATCAACAAACCAACTTTCCGATTTTTCGCAGGATCGATGTCCGTTCCCCCGATCGCGGGCGAGTTTGCGACTTGAGCGATCTCGCTGAAGTGCCGTTACCGACACAAATGCACTGCAGCAGACCTGCTCGTCGGCGAAGGCTAGTCAGTCAAATGAGACCAACTTCGGGGCTGGGCGCGCTCACCGCGTCGAGCGGCGTTCTGGCCTCCCAGGCTTGCGAGGGCCGGCGACGGGCGATCTCGCGAGATCGCGGGCGCAGTCGATGAACAACTCCGCGAGCGGGCTTGTCAGCCGGTTCTTGAGCGTCACGATGCCGGTCGGCCGCGGTGGTGTCGGCAATTCGATCGGCAGAACCTTGAGCGGCAGTTGCGGTCCAAAGCGAGCCATCGAACGCGAAAGCGCCGTGACGAATCCTTCCGACGCCGCAAGCCGCTCATGCAGCGGAAGCGAGAACGACTCAACACGCCTACGCGGCGGTTCAAAGCCGGCAGCACGAAACCCCTGCGTCAGATGCGCGTGAAAATTCGTGCCGCGCGGCGGCAAAACCCAGGGTTCGTCCATGAGATCGGCCAGCGTGACATTGTGCCGGCGCGCCCATTTGCTGCTCCGACCCACCATCACGACGAACCTTTCGTCAAACAGGACCTCTGCCGCGGTGTCATCTTCCAAGTCGAGCCCGATGATTGGGCTAACCACGACCTCGACATCGCGCTCACGCAGGTGTGTGCGGAGCAAGACCGCGTCCCCCGGCACGACTTCGAAGCAGACTTTCGGATATTGGTGCGACAATCGGGCCACGACCGCCATCACAAATCCGGCGGCTAGAGGTTCGAGGCACCCGATTTTCAACTCACCGACGGTCGGGTCGGCAAGGAATTCAAGCTCTTTAACGCCTTGGCGGAGGTCGTCGAAGGCCGCCACGCCCCACTTGATGACGGCCCGCCCATAGCGCGTGGGCTCGACGCCTTGCGGACTGCGGTTGAGCAACCGGAAGCCGAGCGCGTGCTCAAGTTCGGACATCGCCTTCGATACGACCGGTTGGGAGACCGCGAGTTCGACTGCGGCGCGCCCCATGCTGCCGGTCTTGGCGACGGTGAGAAAAATGTGCAGGTCGCGCAACCTGATTCGGCGCCCGATCCGGTCGGTCCACTCCATCGGCAGCCCTCCTCATAGACGAATAGTTATGACCATATGCCAACTTAGAATTACGCGACTATGAGGGGTTGGGCTAGTGGTTGTATGGCCGATCGAACCGGGTCGCCGATTAGAAGATGGATAGGAGGTACGCATGATGAGGAAGCGCGAATTTCTCCTGGCCCTAGCGTCGACCTTCGCGGTCAGCAGCGGATGGTCGGCCGCCGCACAAGATTACCCGTCAAGGCCGATTACAATCGTAGTCCCATTCCCTGCCGGCGGTCCGACCGATACGGTCGGCCGCATCGTTGCTGAGCGGATGCGGACCTCGCTCGGACAACCGGTCATCATAGAGAACGTGGGTGGCGCCGGCGGCAGCATCGGCATCGGCCGCGTCGCCCGCGCGGCGCCGGACGGCTACACGATTGCGCTCGGCATCTGGAGCACGCAGGTCGTGAACGCCGCGATTTACTCGCTGTCCTACGACGTGGTGCGAGACTTCGAGCCGATCGCCTTGCTGGCAAGCTCGCCCATGATGATTGCCGGAAAGAAGTCCTTGCCAGCAAACGATCTGCAGGAGCTAATCGACTGGCTTAAGGCCAATCCGGACAAGACAACGGAAGGAACCGCCGGCGTCGGCAGTCCGGAGCATGTCGCCGGCGTACTGTTCGAGCATCTCACCGGCACCCGATACCAGTTCGTACATTATCGTGGTGCCGCTCCGGCCATGCAGGACCTGATCGCGGGTCATATCGACTTCTCGATTACGTCGTCGGCGCTTGTCCTGCCGCAGCTACCCGCCGGCAGCATCAAGGCTTATGCGGTCACGACCGAAAGCCGCTTGCCATCGGCGCCCGCTGTCCCCACCACCAACGAGGCCGGGCTCAGAGGCTTTCAGCTTTCGGTCTGGCTCGGCTTTTTCGCCCCCAACGGCACACCGAAGTCGATCGTCGAGAAGCTGAATGCGGCTGCCGTGGAAGCTCTGGCCGTGCCCGAGGTGCACGCACGCTTCGCTGATCTTGGGCTTGAACTTTTTCCGCGCGAACAGGAAACTCCCGCGGCGCTCGGCAAATTGCAAAAGTCCGACATCGACAAATGGTGGCCGATTATTAAGGCGGCGGGCATCAAAGCCGAGTGAGTGCGCACCTCACCGTGTAGCGTATTACTCTTCGCACCGCTTCGCAGCTTTTGTATCATCGGACGTAGAGCTGCCGGTGGGATATGGAGAAATCAGTCATGCCTGAGATTATCTCCACGACAGTCGAACAACAAACGCCGCAGGCTCAATTGGTCGAGATGGCCAGGGGGCATTGGCTCACAAGCTTTGTCTACGTTGCGGCTGATATGGGCCTAGCCGATTGCCTCGCTGAGGGGCCGAGAACCGCAGCCGAACTCGCCCAGGCAACAGGCTGTGATGCACCGGCGCTATACCGCTTCATGCGGACGCTGGCCGGTATGGGAGTTTTTACAGAGGATGCCAGCAGCCGGTTCTCTTTGGCACCTCTCGGCGAGGCGCTCAGGACGGACGTGCCGGGTTCAGTCCGTTCGGCAGTCCTCACTCTGGCAAGCCCCTTTTTTACGAGGCCAGCCAGCGAGTTGCATTATTCGATCAAGACCGGAAAGACGGCATTTGAAAAGGTTTTCGGCATGCCGACGTTCGAGTGGCTGGCAAAGCATCCGGTCGAAGCATCGATGTTCAGCGCGACTATGGTAGGTGTGCACGGCGCGGAACCCGAGGCTGTCGCCAAGGCCTACGACTTTTCTCAATTCGAGATCGTGGTCGACATTGGCGGTGCCACTGGCAATTTGCTTGCCACGATCTTGAGTCATCACAACAAGCCACGCGGTATACTATTTGACTTGCCGCACGTGGTTTGCGATGCGCCGGCGCTGCTCAAGGCGCGCGGCTTGACCAATCGCATTGCGATCGAAAGCGGCAGCTTCTTTGAGACGGCTCCCGCCGCCCATGGCTGTTATTTGCTTTCACACATCATCCACGATTGGAGCGAGGCCCAGTGCCTTACGATCCTCGGCAACTGCCGCCGCGCCATGGCTCCGGATAGTCGCTTGCTCATCATCGAGACGGTGCTTCCTACTGGCAACGTGCCGCACCCCGGTAAGCTGTCCGACATGGTCATGCTTGCGATCCCCGGCGGACAGGAGCGAACCGAACCGGAGTACAGCGAACTCCTCGGAAAAGCGGGCTTCCGGCTCACACGGGTTGTGCCCACCAACTCGGCAGTGGGCGTCGTCGAAGCATTGCCGGCCTAACGGAAAATCTGAGAGACCAATCTGAGCGCATCGAAGAGTTGGTCAAGCGTCACCAACGTTCAGCTTCGATGCCCGCTTGATTGTGCACTACAGCCGAGCGAGCTGGCTGATGAACGCACAGCGTCACTTGCGTGATCCTGGCACGTCTTCCGCACGTCCGTTTCCGACCCCCATCGCGTCCGAAATCGCGACTACCAAAATCTTTCGGGTTAGGAAAGATTTCACAGCGATGTCGGTTATCAGCCTCGCGTCAGATTTGGTCAGTGAGCCCTGTGTCGTTCAGAGCTAGGAACGGACGAGCGGCACCGCGGCAATCCGGGCTGGTGCAGCATCCCCAGGCGCTCACTAATTTTTGCCAGCAAATTGGCGCGAGCCGCACAAGCAGCTCGTCTTTCGTCTGTTTTGGGTTGACGCTCGGTGATTATTCCGGGAACCCAGCTTTGCGAAGCCCGTCATATATGTGCTCGGCATCGTCTAAGTTTCGATAGACAGCATGACACCTGAACTTGTCGACGGTAAAGCCAGGTTCGATTTTCAGTGCGTCCGCCGCGGCTGCTTGCGCAGCGGCAACGTCGCCCAATTGAGCACAGGAGGCAGCAAGCCAGAGATGGGTAACTCGCTGGCTGGCAGCATAAGATGCACATTCCTGTAACGGCGGCAGTGCGTCCTTGTATCGCCGGAGCGTATAATTAGCATGGCCTGTGACAGCCAGCCGCCGAAACTGAAACGGGTCGATCCGAGTGTTTGCGAGCAGAAAGTCGATAGCCCGCTCCGGTTCGCCGGCGAATATCAAGCAGTGGCCGTAACTAAGATCGTTGTAGTTGGGATTAAGCTTGATTGCGCGTTCAAACTCTCCCAACGCAGCGTCGTGCTGGCGCAACCACAACAGAACCCATCCTAGTTGGGAATGACTTTCAGGTAGATTTGGGTCGAGCTCAATCGCCTTCTTGGCCAGTTCGTACGCGCGATCAACGGCCGTGCGATTTCGGTAGTCGTCATCAACCGGTTCGAGGTAACTCAATGTGTAAGTCCTAGCCAACATGGCATAGGCTCGGGCGTAGCCAGGATCAATCGCCAGAGAGCGGTCTAAAAGGCGACGGGCTTCACATATCAAATCACGCGTACGTCGCATCCAGGCTAAGCGAAACGCTTCCGCTCCTCGAAGATAATAGTCATAAGCTTCCCAGCTCGCTGGCGGCTTCAACAACGTGCGTTCAGTCTCAGCCACCCTCACATGTGCGGCCAGGATGGTGACGATGCTGCGAACAATTTGATCCTGAATTGCCAAGTCGTCGCTACGCTCGCCGTCGTAACGGTCGGCCCAACGGTGGGCGCCGGTCTCAGCGTCAATCAGCTGGACGGCAACGCGAACCCGGTTGTCTCCTCGCCGAACGCTGCCTTCCAGCACATAGCGGACCCCGAGTTGGCGTGCCACTTGGCGGACATCGATCGCCTTACCTTTGTATTGAAACGAGGAAGTGCGCGCGATGACGAGAAGCTCAGAGAACCTCGACAATTCGGTTATAATATCCTCGGTTACGCCGTCGCAGAAATATTCCTGCCCCGAGTCTCCACTTAGATTGAGAAAAGGCAGAACGGCGATGGAGGGACGGTCCGCCACCGGCTGGTCCGCTCGACAGTCGGCAGTATCGTTGCTCTCGGCTTCAGAGACTATGGCGACCAACGACTCCGTTGACCTCTTCAGAATCGGCATGACGAAGCGGTAGCCGCGGCGGGGTACAGTCCTGATCTTGGTCTGATCGCGGTCGCCGATCGCCTGGCGGACTTCACTGATGCATTGGGTAAGCGATTCGTCCGTCACCGTTACGTTCGGCCACACCGCCTTAATCAGCTCGTCTTTACCGACGAGGCGTCCACCATTTTCAACCAGGCAGCGCAATACCTCGAAGCTCTTGGGTCGCAGCTCAATTTCGCGCTGCGCGGTCCGTAGATGGCCGCTGTCGACATCAAGCGTGTATTCCCCGAACTGGAACATCGTGGCACCGCCATCCTCACGGGCTCGGCCGGCTCAGCAATCGGCTACTATTTGGGGTCTTTTGAGAATTTTTGAGCGAATCCGGATCGTTCCTTCAGGACGCTTGGTTCATTGTACTGCAAAATCCCCGCCAATTGCACAACCGGGGCCGACCAAGGAAAATAGGAGCACGCACATGCTTACTCGTCGTCGCTTCGTAATTGCCTCAGCAGGCGGATTCGCGACAGCCGCGATAGGTGCGCCTGCCATTGCGCTGGCGCAGGGTGTTGAAGGTGCTCAACCGGCGCACGCGCCGCCAGTCATCAAGATCGGCCTCCTTATGCCCTACTCGGGACAGTTCGCCGACCCAGCGGCGCAGATGGACAGCGGAATTAAGCTCTACATGAAGCAGCATGGTGACATCGTCGCCGGCAAAAAGATCGAACTCATCCGCAAGGACACGGCTGGCGCTCCGGACATAGCCAAGCGTCTTGGCCAAGAACTTATCGTCAATGACAAGATCGACATCCTGGCTGGCTTTGTGGTCACACCTGAGGCTCTGGCGGTCGCCGATCTTTCAGCCAAAGCGAAGAAGTTCATGGTGGTGATGAACGCTGCAACTTCGATCATCACGACCGCATCACCGTATGTTACGCGTACCTCGTATACGTTAGCGCAAGATTGTGAGCCGCTTGGCCGGTGGGCTTACTCCCATGGCTCAAGGCGCGTCTATACCATCGTGTCAGACTATGCGCCGGGTCATGATGCAGAAGCCGCCTTCCAACAGGCCTTCAGGGAAGCAGGCGGCGAGATCATCGGATCCGTGCGAACACCACTGGTGAATCCTGACTTCTCTCCGTTTGTCCAACGCGCCAAAGACGCGAAGCCAGATGGTATCTTTATCTTCGTGCCGGGAGGTGCTCAGCCGTTCGCGCTTGCCAAGACACTTATCGAACGAGACATGGATCCTGCAAAAATCAAAATCATGGGCGTCGGCACTTTGACCGAAGAAGTCCCGCTCAACTCAATGGGGGATGCCGCGATCGGCATTATCACGGCTTATCACTACGACTATACGCACAAGTCCATGGAGAACGCCTCCTTTGTACGGGCCTACAATTCTGAATTCAAGCGCAATCCAGACAATGTGTCGGTTGGCGGCTACGACGGCATGCATGTCATCTATGAGGCGCTGAAGAAAACCGGCGGCAACACGGACGGAGAAGGATTAATCGCCGCCGCCAAAGGAATGGAGTGGGAGAGCCCGCGCGGGGTAATTGCGATTGATCGCGATACTCACGACATCATCAACACGATATATATTCGCCGGGTTGAAAGAGTCGCCGCCCACCTCGAGAACGTTGAGATCGAAAAATACGAGAACGTGAAGGACCCGGTGACTGTCAGATGAAGCCATCCGCCACTTCTCCTATAAGCGAGTCAGTAAACTACGCCCTTGGCTATACCGAAGAGGAGGCACGTCGCTTGGAGAGCCAAGCGGCATTCCTCGAAGACTTGACGGCGGATGTGCTCCGCCGGGCAGAGATAACGCCAGGCATGCATGTGCTCGACTTAGGTTGTGGCGTCGGTGACGTTTCATTTCTTGCGGCGCAAATGGTCGGCGCGAGCGGCACCGTTTTGGGAATTGATCGGAGTGCGTCCTCTATCGAGATCGCACGTCGACGAGCCGCCGCTCTTCGCCTTCCTAACGTCCGATTTGAAATTGCCGAACTTGACGCGTTTGAGGCTGCGCAAACGTTTGACGCTGCAATCGGTCGTCTCGTGCTGCTCTATCAGCGTGATCCGGCAGCGACACTGCGGCGATTTCAAAAATTCCTAGTGCCCAACGGCGTAATAGCGTTTCAAGAGGTTAATATGGAAGACGCCGTGCAGGTACCTGCCTCGGAAACATTCAAGCGGGTCCGCTCCTGGTTTCTAGGCGCGATCAAGGTGACTGCCGCAGAACCGAACATGGGAACGAAACTGCTATCCACTTTCCTAAGCGCAGGTCTGCCGCGGCCAGCAATGATGATGTCAGTGCGCGTCGAGAGCGGCCCGGATTCCTACACTTACGCCCATCTGTCAGGCATCATACGAAGTATGCTGCCGCTGCTGGAGCGTAGCGGCTTAGCATCTGCCGAGGAGGTCTCAATAGATACCCTGGCCGATCGATTGCGCGAGGAAGCGGTAGCAAACGACTGCGTAACATTTTCTCCGCACTTGATTGGCGCTTGGTCGCGCCTGCCAAAATCGCGATCCAATTAACGCAAACAATTGAATTGGGTCACGGTCAAATCCGGCCATCGAAAATAACACATCTCCTCCACTTTACGGGGGTTAGGAACGATTTCACAGCGATGTCGGTTGTCAGCCTGATCGCCTCGCGAGCGCAGACATGGGCGAGGTCTCTTGCGCGCCAGAAGCTGACATGGACGGATCCGCCGATCGAAACGAGCGAGCTGGCCAACTTAGCGCTTTAGATTGTGAGTGGTGGCCCAACAATATCAACACCGTTCCGACGGGATACGGTTTGCCAATCTGCAAGCGTCGGAATGCGCAAGCCACTTACCGCTGCAATCTCTGAAAACAATCTTTCGATGGAACCAGCGGGCTGAAAAGCCACGATAAGTCTTCCCGTTTCACTGACATTGGCGAAGGCATGTGGAATCTTTCGAGGCGCCAGAAGTGAGTCTCCAGTTAGGAGCTGAAATCGTTCATCGCCTATCTGTACGACGAACTCGCCCTCCCGCACGTAAAACCATTCATCCTGCGCATGATGAATGTGCATTGGTGGACCGCCACGTGCCGTCCGAACCGTATCGTAAATGCAAAGGCCTCCAAGGGTATCTTGGCTGGATACTTTGCAAATGAACTCGCCATTGAGAAAATTTAACGGTTTTCCGTGTCGATCCGTGCCGGCCTCAAGACTGACAGCCTTGCCCGCCGGCGCCATCGCGCTACCGGTAACACTCGCAATGTTCATCATGGTAGGATCGTCCCGCCCGAAGGCCTGCTGTATTTAAGCCTGGGCTTCAGCGGTAATCCCAGCCGTAAGATTGGATTTTGGCGGTTCAAAATCGCATAACTGGCCAATGCTAAATTGGAACGATCTCAAATATTTCCTCGCCGTGGCACGCCACGGCAGTACGCTGGCGGCCGCAAAGGTTCTGCGAATAAGTCAGTCGACTGTTCACCGTCGTCTTGAAACTCTCGAAAAGGCTCTCGGGCGCCGCTTGGTCAAGCGACATCCGACCGGATACCGATTGACGGAGTTAGGCGAAGAAATCCGGACTTACGCAGAAGCTATTGAGGATGCGGTAGCGGCACTTGAGCGCCGCATGAAGGCTTCAGAGACCGACCTCGTTGGAGCCGTTCGTGTCACCTGTCCAGAAGCGGTCGGATACCGCTTGATGCGATCGGCATTGCCCGAGAAGTTCTGCGCCGCGTTTCCAAAGCTGCGCCTGGAATTCGTGATGAGTGACAGCATCATCGATTTATCAAAGGGACAGGCGGATGTCGCGATCCGTGCCGGACAGCCGAGCGAGAAGAGCCTTGTCGGACGCAAAATTGCAGATTCGCCGTGGGCCGTTTTCGCTAGTCGCACCTACTTAGAAAAGCACGGCCCCTTAAGGCAGCGCCGGGATATTAACCGTCATACCGTCGTCAGCTTTGAAGGCGCGTTGCAAGAGCACAGCGCGGGGCGCTGGCTGCGCGCAGTAGCTCCGGAGGCGCGGATCGCCGCGCGCGCGACCAGCATCCCGGCCGTTGTGTTGGCGGTAAAGTCAGGCGCGGGTCTCGCGCCGTTGCCGGTCATCGTCGGCACGGAGAATGACTTTGCGGAGGCGCTGCCTCCGCTACCTGACCTGTCGACGCCATTCCATCTGCTTATGCATGAGGACATGCGGCAGGTGCCGCGCGTGCGCGCCTTTTTCGATTTTGTCGTGCGCGAAATTGGCTCGGTACGTTCGGTGCTCGAAGGCTGAGCTTTTAACGGTCTAAAGGGAGCTCAATGTCTGGTTTAGCTCACACCACCGATTGGCCTCGGTGGATGCCGATCCCGTCGCGGCCGGCGCGCATTTAGGGAAATCGGCCTGGGGGCGGCGATTGTTACGGAGCAAAAGCGGACATCAGCCGCTTCACTTGATCAGCTCGTCAGTGCAAGGGCCGAGGCAATCGGCAACGACGTCGCCGTGGGCCGGTGTGCGCGGAGGCAGGAGCGAATCTGCCGCACCGCCTATGAGTGTGATGAACTCGCGCCTTCCCATGAGCGCGCTTAGCGTTCCTCCGACGGAAAACCGGCGCGCGCCCGCCAGTACTCCCACGCCCGTTCGGCAGCGAGCGAGCCGAACAAGATCTTGCTGGTTGCTTCGATCTCATCCGGGCTCAAGTGTTTTACCGCGGTATCGCCACGGCCCTGTGAGAGGACGTGCGACTGGATAAGCATGGCAGCGTTGTACATGAGCCCGATCGAGACCATCACTGTAGCTTTGAGATTGCTCGTCGCAATCACGGCGCCATGTCCCCGGAGCAGGCACGCCCGCCCGTTGCCAAGAGTTCTCGCCAGCGACCGTCCCATCGCGTCATTCACCACCAGCATAGTGCCTTCATCGGGAAATTCATCGCGGATATCCCAGTTCGGCACGCGGGCACCGCTGCCAGCTGCCATCACCCAGATAGGCTCGATCGGCGCGTTCGTTACTGAAAAGGGCACCACCGCATGTGCGTGGCTGTGACACACTGACATGACGTCCGGCCGCGCCTTGTATATGCATCCGTGAATGAAGCGTTCGGCGTAGATCGCGCGCTCGGTGTTATCGAGACGGTTACTATCGAGGTCAAATTCGACGATGTCATCCTCAGTAACAAGGCCGGGACTTCGCGAACGCGCCAGGAAATAGCGCTCCGCGTTGACCGGATGGCGGATGCTGACGTGGCCGAAGGCGTCCACGACACCTTCGTTGCCCAAAATTCGATTCGCCAGCATCAGGTCCCGTATCGCGGTCTTCACTAAATCGCTCATACCGTTTCCTCATCATCGGCTGAGAAAGCGCTCGCAAGCGCGTCGTCCTTGCTGGAATGGCTTACGGATAGAACCGCCGTGCCCCTCCCCCTCTGCTCAGGCAGGCTTCAATGTGGATTATTCAGCGCGCCAAGTCGATAAGGGTACCGCACAGGACGGCCACACAACGCGGCGCTCTAGCTCTACTTTGCGCTGCAAAGTTGGCCGAGCCGCCACGGTTGCGGTGGGTCACGATCGACGTTTTGGCGCATGCCGGTGATGTCTCTTCTTGCTTCAGAAGCCGACATGGTGGCGACCTCAGTTGGGTGGCCCAACCACCATCAAAATTAGGGCGTGTAAAGTCAATGTCGCTGGCGGTATAATCCAGCCCAGCCAAGGCTCTTGCTGGCCATGAACCAGAGCATCCGTTTTTGCACCGCCGCCGACGGCGTGCGGCTGGCTTATGCGGTGAGCGGCGAAGGGCCGCCACTCGTGATGTCGGCAACGTGGCTGACGCATCTGGAACACCAGTGGCGCAATCCGGCCTGGCAGCCATGGCTGGAAGCGTTCTCGCGCGAGCACATGTTGTTACGCTACGACGGTCGCGGCTGCGGTCTCTCGGACCGTGAACCGGACGAACTGTCATTCGAATCGTGGGTTCGGGATTTGGAATGCGTCATCGAGGCGGCCGCGCTCAGACGATTTGATCTCTTAGCCAAGTGCTGGGGCGGGCCGGTGGCCATTGAATACGCGGCACGGCATCCGGAGCGGGTCAATCGCCTCATCCTTTACGGCACCAACGCTCTTGGCCGATTGCGCTGGGACGATCGTGCCGGCGACATCGCAAAAGCGCATCTGTTACTCGATCTCGTGCGCCTTGGCTGGGGCCAGGAGAACCACGCCTTCCTGCAAGTCTGGGCTTCTTTATACCAACCGACCGGCAAGCTCGATTTGAGCTCCTGGTGCGACCATCAGTGCGCAGCAACGTCCGCCGAGACTGCCATTCGTTTGCTACAAATTGGATGGGAAGTGGATGTGACGGCAGCGGCTCGCAGCATCAAATGTCCGGTGCTGGTCTTGCATGGCGAGCGCGACGCGGTGATACCAATCGAACAGGGCCGCCTCGTCGCAAGCCTCATTCCCGATTGCCGCTTCGTTCAACTCGACAGCGAGAACCACATGCCTCTCGGGGACGAACCGGCATGGTCTCGGCTTGTTACGGAGGTTGAGACGTTTCTTAAGGAAACAACGGCACACCTTGCGCCTCGCAACGCACTTGCGCTTGATGATTTGACGCCGCGCGAGCGCAATGTCCTCGAAGGCATTGCGCGCGGGCTCGATAATAAGGAAATAGCGGTTTCACTCGGACTGTCGGAGAAAACGGTCCGCAATCATATCACGCGCGTATTCGACAAGATCGGCGTGGCTCACCGCTACCAGGCGATTGTGCTCGCGCGAGACGCCGGATTAGGCGCTAAAAATCCGGCAACCGCCGCATGACGAGCCGGGACAAGGGTCCCTGTGCGTGCGTCCAACGCTCTAACCGGGACCTTAGCCCCGAAGAACCGCGATCGCACCGATGCTGGAATCGACCGAGCAGGCCCGCAGGACGACAGCTCCTTTCGTGCCAGCTTGTGCTAACATGCGGTGGAAAATGGTCGCAACTGCGCCATGCAACAGCACATCCGTTTCTGCAAAGCGACTGATGGCATTCGGTTAGCTTATGCGACGAGCGGCCAGGGACCGCCGCTGGTGATGGCAGCGACCTGGCTCACGCATCTCGAGCACCAGTGGCGGAGTCTCGCGTGGCGGCCGTGGCTCGAAGCCTTCGCCGCATTCACGCTCCTGCGGCACGATTCCCGTGGTTGTGGGCTCTCTGACCGGGAGAGTGACAAGCTTTCCTTCGAGAACTGGGTAAGCGATCTCGCCTGCGTGATCGATGCTGCGGGCTTTGACCGTTTCCCCATTGTTGCGACGTGCTGGGGCGGGCCGGTGGCGATCGCATACGCGGCGCGCTATCCCGAGCGCGTCAGTCATCTCGTTCTCTACGGCACCTATACGCGCGGACGCTTCCGCGTCGGCCGGCCGGAGGTCAGTGAGCGGGCGAGACTGATGCTGGAACTCACGCGCCTTGGCTGGGGTCAGGAAAACCACGCCTTCATGCAAGTCTGGGCTTCCACATTTCAGCCGGGTGGTTCGCTCGATTACCTGCGCTCCTGGGCCGAACAAATGCAGCTGGCGACCGCGCCCGAGACAGCCGTTCGACTCTTAGAAATTGGGTGGAATATTGAAGTGAGTGAGGCAGCCCGCAAACTGAAATGTCCTGTGCTGGTAATCCATCCCGATCGCGATTGTGCGGTACCGCTTGCGGAAGGCCGTCTGCTGGCAAGCCAAATTCCGGATTGCAGCTTCGTTCAGCTCGACAGCCAAAACCACATGCCGTTACCCAACGAACCCGCGTGGCTGCGGCTGGTCTCCGAAATCCGAAGCTTCTTGGCAAGGCCCGAGACGCCAACGCATATACGAACCGCGCTGCCGCTTGATCATCTCACTCCGCGCGAACGCGCCATTCTTGAAGCGATCGCAGAAGGCCTGGATAACGCCGAAATCGCGAAGCTCCTCGGGCTTTCCGAAAAAACTGTCCGCAATCATATCACCCGGGTGTTCGACAAGATTCACGTCCGGCATCGTTACGAGGCGATCGTGCGGGCGCGCGATGCTGGGCTTGGCACGCGAACGGTTGCTCGTTGAGGCAGGGACGGTTGTCCCTGGTTGCGCGCCGTAAAAATCTACAAGGTTGGGACACTCGCCTCACGACGCCGTCGTCGCAATTCGACACTTTGCCGAAGCTGAGAGCGCCTCCTGTGCCCTCATCAAACGCGAGGAGAGGACGATGCCCAAATTCCTGATCGAACGTGAACTAGCCGGTGCCGGCAAGCTGCCAAAGAACGAATTGCAGGCCATCTCGCAGAAGTCGTGTAGCGTACTGCAGAGCATGGGACCACAGATCCAGTGGCTCCAGAGCTTCGTGACCGACGACAAGATCTACTGTGTCTACATCGCACCGGACGAGGCGACAGTGCGCGCACATGCTCAAAAGGGTGGGTTCCCAGCAAACAGTATCGCACGCGTGCGTTCCGTCATTGACCCGACAACGGCTGAAGCTGCTTAGTACCGTTCGTCAAAAGTCGTTTAGCCTCGCAAGCCGTCTAAATGGCCTGCGAGGCTTATTGAGCCGCTGCAGGTCACGATCAATCGAATCCGTCCGACGGCTGCTCGTCCCCTTTGGCTCCAATTGCGTCACTGACAACGGTCGTCCGGCGCATGCGGCCTTAGCGCTCGAAGGCGGCATCGATCGGCACGCGATAACCGTTGGCCAAGCGGTTGATCTCGTTCGCCAGGCCGACGACGGCCATCAACTCACCGAACATCTTTTCGGTCATGCCCGCTTTGCGCGCCGCCGCGCCGTGATTGGCGATGCAGTAGCCGGAGCCGTTGGTGACGCTGACCGCGAGGTGAATCATCTCCTTAGTGACCGCATCTAGCGCGCCCGGCGCCATAGTCTCCTTGACGCTCTCCCAAGTGCGCTTAATCGTCGCCGGATCGTGAGCCAGGTATTTCCAAAAATTGTTCACGTCCTTCAACTGCCGCGTGCGCTTGATGTCGTCGAACACGGCGCGGACTTCCGGGCTGGCGTCACTATATTCGATTGGGCCCCGAGAGCTCATGGCTTGCTCCTGCGCGGTATGACGGTGCAACACTCTATCGCTTCCACGTCCGGCGTGCAGGAGATTTCTTGAAATCGGCCTCGCCTCCATCGACGACGCGCGCCCGCTCTCGCGTGTTTAGCTGCTCTCATCCTTGGAGGAGTCGATGTCGACGACAACCGAATGCCCGCTCGTCTTACGATGCCGGTGGTCCAGCCATTTTTCACAGCAGCAAATGTTGAGGTGCGACGTCTGCTAATGGAATGGTCCGGCCGTGCTCCTGCCCCAGCAGCGATGGAAGCTGGCAAGGGGCGCCAAAGACAAGGAGCAAGCCATGTCATTCAACGCGACGATCGCTGTAATCGGCATCGATATCGGGAAGAACTCATTCCACATCGTTGGGCTGGATGCACGCGGTTCAATCATGCTGCGTCAGAAGTGGTCGCGTGGCCAGGTCGACTCACGGCTGGCTAATTTGCCGCCGTGCCTGATCGGTATGGAGGCCTGCGTTGGCGCGCATCACTTCAGTCGCAAGCTCAAGTCATTTGGTCACGATGCCCGGCTGATGCCAGCGAAGTATGTGCGTCCCTACTCAAAGGGGCAGAAGAACGACTTTCGCGACGCGGAGGCGATCGCAGAAGCAGTGCAGCGTCCAACGATGAAGTTCGTAGCGACCAAGACCGCTGATCAGCTCGACCTGCAGGCGCAGCATCGCGTGCGCGAACGATTGGTCAGCCAACGCACTGGCATCGTCGATCAAATCCGCGCCTTCCTATTGGAGCGCGGCGTTGCAATACATCAGGGTCTGCGGTTCTTGCCCGCTGAGTTGCCTCGCATCCTCGCCACGCCTCCCGAAGTGTTGTCTCCCCGAAAGACATGCCGTTCGCCCAAGCTGCGTTGCTGGGCTGCGGCGTTGTTACCGGCGCCGGCGCCATCTTGAACACCGCTGACGTGCACGCCGGCGACGCGCTCGTCATTTTCGGTGCCGGGGGCGTGGGACTTAATGCGGTCAGCGGCGAACGTATCGCCGGCGCGTCGCGGGTCGTGGTTATTGACCTCCAACCAAGGCGGTTGGAGGCAGCCATGCAATTCGGCGCAACCGACGTAGTCGATTCCACCAAGGCCGATCCGGTAGAGGCGGTTCGGGCTCTCCTGCCGCGCGGCGCCGATCATATGTTCGAACTTCGTGGGCCTTAAAGCCGTCGCGGAACACCGCTAATGCAGCGATTAGAGCCGCCGCCGTATATAGGGCGTTCGCA
>JASHVC010000288.1 GCA_030039655.1 Xanthobacteraceae bacterium
TTCTTCGAGGCCATCCGCCAGCTCGGCAACGATCTGCCGCGGCGGCACGCCATCTATATCCATCTCACGCTGCTGCCGTTCATCCCCAGCGCCGGCGAATTGAAGACCAAGCCGACCCAGCATTCGGTGCGCGAGCTGCGCGCCATCGGCATTCAGCCCGATATCCTCTTGTGCCGCACCGACCGGCCGATTCCGCCGGGCGAACGCAAGAAGCTGGCGCTGTTCTGCAACGTCCGCGAAAGCGCGGTGATCGAGGCGCTCGACGTCGACAACATCTATGCGGTGCCCGAGGCCTATCATGCGGGGGGCCTCGACACCGAAGTGCTCGCCGCGTTCGGCATCGAAAATCCGCCGCCGCCCGATCTTGCTACCTGGCATCTCATCAACGAGCGCATCCGCAATCCCGAAGGCGACGTGACCATCGCCATTGTCGGCAAGTACACTGGGATGAAGGACGCCTATAAGTCTCTGATCGAAGCGCTCTCTCACGGCGGCATCTCCAACAAAGTGAAGGTCAATCTCGACTGGATCGAGAGCGAAGTGTTCGAGAATGAGGACCCGGCGCCGTTCCTTGAACATGTTGACGGCATTCTGGTGCCCGGCGGTTTCGGCCAGCGCGGTGCTGAGGGAAAAATCCGCGCCGCGCAGTTCGCCCGCGAGCGCCAGGTGCCGTACTTCGGCATCTGCTTCGGCATGCAGATGGCGGTGATCGAGGCGGCGCGAAATTTGTGCGGCATCGAGGCTGCGAATTCGACCGAGTTCGGCGCGACCACCGAGCCGGTGGTCGGCCTGATGACCGAATGGATGAAGGGCAACGAACTACAGAAGCGCGGGCTCAATGGCGATATGGGCGGCACCATGCGGCTCGGCGCTTATCCGGCGGTGTTGCAGCGCGGGTCGCGCATAGCCGAGATTTATCGAGCGACGGAGATTTCCGAGCGCCACCGCCATCGCTACGAGGTCAACACCGGCTACAAGGATCGGCTCGCCCAGCACGGTATGCGCTTCTCCGGCATGTCGCCCGACGGGCTGTTGCCGGAGATCGTCGAGTATGACGACCATCCGTGGTTCATCGGCGTGCAATTTCATCCCGAGCTGAAATCGCGGCCGTTCGCGCCGCACCCGCTGTTCTCGTCCTTCATCGGCGCGGCCGTGGAGCAGAGCCGGTTGGTGTAAGCTCAGCCGTCATGCCCGGCCTTGTGCCGGGCATCCCGTCTTATTACGCACATAGGCACGGCAATCGAGATGGCCGGGACAAGCCCGGCCATGACATAGGGGAGGGTCATGATCTACGAAATGCGCGTCTATCGCTGTGTGCCGGGCCGGCTGCCGGCATTGTTGCAGCGATTTCAGAACGTCACGCTCAAGCTCTGGGACAAGCACGGCATCAAACAGGCCGGTTTCTGGACCACGCTGATCGGCGAGTCCAATCACGAGCTGACCTATCTGCTGGCTTGGGAATCGCTCGCCGACCGTGAGAAGAAGTGGAACGCCTTTATGGCGGATCCCGACTGGATCAACGCCCGCGCCGCGAGCGAAAAGGATGGTCCGATCCTCGCGAACGCGATGAACCAGATCCTCCAACCGACGGCGTTTTCCGCGGTGAAGTAGGGCTGGCGGAAGTGGTTGACCCGGCGCTACGCGGCCATCATGTTCGCCCGCGAGGACGCTGATGACCACCAAGCCCAACCCTATTGTCGCCGTCGGCAAAGTGCGTTTCGGCAATAAGCTGCCGTTGGCGCTGATCGCCGGGCCGTGCGCGCTCGAAAGCCGTGCGCATGCGTTCGACATGGCCGGCGCGCTGAAAGAAATCGCCGCACGGCTCGGTATCGGCTTCATCTACAAAACGTCGTTCGACAAAGCGAACCGCACCAGCGCCAAAAGCGCGCGCGGCATCGGCATCGACAAGGCGCTGACCATCTTCGCCGAATTGCGGAGAAAGCTCGGCGTGGCGGTGCTCACCGATGTGCACGAACCCGATCAGTGCGCGGCGGTCGCCGAGGTGGTCGACGTTTTGCAGATCCCAGCGTTCCTGTGCCGTCAGACCGACCTTTTGATCGCCGCAGCGAAAACCGGTCGCGCGGTGAACGTGAAGAAGGGGCAGTTTCTCGCGCCGTGGGACATGGCCAACGTGGTGCAAAAAATCACCGGCGCGGGTAACCGCAATGTGCTGGTGACCGAGCGGGGTGTTTCGTTCGGCTACAACACACTGGTCTCGGACATGCGCGCGCTGCCGCAGCTCGCCAAGGCTGGCGCACCGGTAATCTTCGACGCTACCCATTCGGTGCAGCAGCCGGGCGGCCAGGGGACCTCATCGGGCGGCGAGCGGGAGTTTGTGCCGGTGCTGGCGCGGGCGGCCGTGGCCGTTGGGGTGGCTGGGGTCTTCGTCGAGACCCATCAGGACCCTGACCACGCGCCGTCCGATGGTCCAAACATGATGCCGCTCAAGCAGATGGAGCCGCTTCTTGAACGACTGATGCAATTCGACACGCTGGCTAAGGGAACATAACCCAAAACGGACGTCACCCTGAGGTGGCCGCGAAGCGGCCCTCGAAGGGTGATCCCCCGGGCCGCCTCGGCCGCATCCTTCGAGGCTCGTTTCGCTCGCACCTCAGGATGACGGATTAGACTGCCATTCCCCCCGTCCTTAGAGTCGTCAGTCTGGTCGTCTTTGCCTCGACGCTGTTCTCACGCGCCGTCGATCCGGTGATTCCGAAAATCGCCGCCGACCTCGGCATCGACGTGAAGACCGCGGCACTCCTGTCGAGCGCTTTCACTTTCCCCTATGCGTTCACCCAGCCTGTGCTTGGCACAATCGGCGACTTCTTCGGCAAGACGCGGCTGATGAATGCCAGCCTTGCGGCCGTGGTGACCACGACGTTGATCTGCTCTTTCGCCAGCAATTTCTCATTGCTGGTGGCCATGCGCATCATCGCCGGCGTCTGCGCCGGGGGCATCTTCCCGGTTGGTGTCGCGATCATTGGCGATCTTGTGCCTATCCAGGCGCGGCAAGTTGCGATCGGCCGGCTCCTTGCCGTAGGACTTACTGGAAATCTCATCGGCGCCGTGATCTCGGGCGTGATCGGCGACTTTCTTGGCTGGCGCGGCGTGTTTTTCTCCATCGGCGGCTTCGGGCTCGTTGTGGCGGTGATCGCCTACTTCGCATTCCGCGGATTAAACGCGGCGAAGTCACGACCCTTCAACCTCGCCGCGGTTGCCGCGGGCTTCCAGGACGTGCTGGCCGACCCGCGCGCCAAGATTTGTTTCGGCTCGGTGTTCTTCGAAGGCATCGTCATCCACGGCATGTTTCCCTACGTGGCGCTGTTGCTGCTCGCGGCCGGACAGACGCACTCGTCCTACGCGGGGATGATTATCGCCGGCTTCGGCCTCGGCGGCATCGTGTTCACGCTGTGCCTGCCATTTCTGGTCTTGCACCTGACCGAGCGGCACTTGATGCTGTCAGGCGCGGCCGGCGCGGCCATCGCTTTCATCCTGATCTCGCTGAACATGGCCTGGTATATCCAGGCCGTGGTGTTCGTGCTGTTCGGGCTTTCCTTCTACATGCTGCACAACAACATCCAGGTGCACGTCACCGACCTCTCGCAGACCGCGCGCGGCGCTGCGTTGTCCATGCATTCGTCGGCATTCTTCACCGGCCAGGCGATCGGGCCGATCTATTACGGTTTCGCGTTCCAACATTTCGGCCTTAGCAGACCGCCGCTCATCGGCGCCGCTGTGATCCTGATTATCGGCGTGGTCTGCGCGCGCTACCTGCGGCACCGGCGCGAGCAGGGGCTTGTCGAAGGGGTTTAAAACACCCATCATTGCCGTATCGGCCAGGGGTGCCGAGCTTCGTTTACGGCTCGGCTGAGATCAAACCCGTCGAACCTGTCTGGGTCATTCCAGCGAAGGGAGCCGCGTCTGACAGACCATCTGCCACATCTTTCGAAGAAGCCGCGCGTGGCCATTATCGGCGCCGGGGTGGTTGGGCTCGGCATTGCCTGGCGGCTCGCCGGCCGCGCCGCCGTGGAGATATTCGACAAGGGCGCGGCCGGATCGGGCGCGAGCCACGCGGCCGCCGGCATGCTGGCGGCGTGCTGCGAGGCCGAGCCGGGAGAGGAAACGCTGGTTGCGCTCGGCCGTGAGAGCCAAGCGCGCTGGCCTAGCTTTGCCGAAGAGCTTTTGCGTGCCAGTGGCATCGACGTTGAGTTGCGCCGCGAGGGTACCTTGGTGCTCGCGCTCACGGCTGACGATCAGGCGGAGATCGGCCATCGCTTGGAGTTTCAGCGGACGCTCAATCTGCCGCTCGAATGGCTCTCGGCCGCGGCCACGCGCGCCCGCGAGCCGCATCTCGCCGGCAAGATCGCCGGAGCGCTGTTTTCGCCGGAAGATCATCAGGTCGATAACCGCAAACTTGTGCGGGCGCTACGCGTTGCAGTCGAGGCGGCCGGCGTCGCGGTGTACGAGCACCGGCCGGTCAAGGAGATTTTGGTGCAAAGCGCTCAGACGAGGGGCCTCGTGCTCGACGACGGGACGACTACGTCCGCCGACATCGTGGTGCTCGCCGCCGGCGCGTGGTCGCGGGGGATTGGCGGACTTCCACCTGACCGGCGCCCGCCAGTGCGTCCGGTCAAGGGCCAGATGCTGGCGCTGAAGATGGACGCGGCGGTACCGCTCCTCGATCACGTGCTGTGGGCGCCTGGTGCTTATCTGGTGCCGCGGCGCGATGGCCGTCTGATCATCGGCGGCACCGTGGAGGAGAAAGGCTTCGACGACACGATCACTGCCGGCGGCATGCTGACGCTACTCGAAGCTGCGTGGCGCGCGGTGCCAGCGGTGGAGGAATTGCCGGTCGATGAAATCTGGGTTGGTCATCGACCCGGCAGCCGTGACGATGCACCGATCCTCGGGCGCGGTCCGCTCGACGGTTTGTTTTATGCGACCGGCCACCATCGCAACGGCATTCTGCTTGCGCCTGTGACGGCGGACGCCATGGCGCGGCTCATCCTCGACGATGTGGCCGATGCGGTGATCCGCCCCTTCGGCCTTGAGCGCTTCTTGCCGGCGCGTGCGGCGGAGTAGGAGAGTTTGCGATGACGCAACAGACAATCCGCGTGAATGGCGAAAATGAGCCGCTTGCCGCCGCTACCGTGGAGGCCTTGTTGGCGGAGAAGGCCGTCGATACCGCGCAGCGCGGCATCGCGGTAGCGCTCAACGGCACTGTCGTTCCCCGCGTCGCGTGGTGCGACACGCCGCTCAAAGCCGGCGACAGCGTCGAGATCGTGCGGGCAAAGCAGGGGGGATAATGCTTTCCACTCGTCCCCGCGAAAGCGGGGACCCAGCGCTGGGTTCCCGCCTGCGCGGGAATGAGCGGAGCAAGTTCTGGAGCAAACAAATGTCCGATCCGCTTATCATCGCCGGCCATCAATTCGGCTCGCGGCTGTTTCTCGGCAGCGCCGGCTATCCCAATCGCAAAATCATGCTCGATGCTATTGCCGCAAGCGGCAGCGAAATGGTCACGGCCTCGATCCGCCGCATCAGCCTCGCGGGCGATGACGAGAGCATGGTCGACCTCTTGGCCGGCCGCGTGAAGTTCCTCCCCAACACGGCCGGCTGCCAAACCGCCAAGGACGCCGTCCTCACCGCCGAGCTGGCGCGCGAAGCGCTTAATACCAACTGGATCAAGCTCGAAGTCATCGGCGACCGCGAGTTGCTCTATCCCGACGTTGAAGAACTTGTGCGCGCCACGCAGGCACTGGTCGCGAAGGGATTCGTCGTGTTGCCTTACTGCACCGAAGACCCGGTGACCTGCCGCAAGCTCGCCGACGCAGGCGCCGCCGCCGTAATGCCGCTTGGCTCGCCGATCGGCTCCGGGCTCGGCGTTTCCAACCCGCACTTCATTGAACTGATCTGCGCGCGCTCGCCGGTGCCGGTCGTGCTCGATGCCGGCATCGGCACCGCCTCCGACGCGACGCTGGCCATGGAGCTTGGCTGCGCAGCGGTATTGATCAACACCGCGGTGTCGAAGGCGCGCGACCCGGTGCTGATGGCTCGGAGCATGCGCGCGGCTGTCGAAGCTGGCCGTTTCTCGCGGCTTGCCGGCCGCATTGCCAAGCGCACTCATGCCGAACCGTCGAGCCCGCAATTCGGTCTAGTCGGGACGTGAGTGCGCTAACACGGTGGCGCGCATTAAAACGCATACGTTCTTATGTTCAGATGGTCTAACGCGTCCAAATATTCTTGCAGTGTAATCATTCCTACGCACGGCATAACGCCCGTGCGGACAAATGTTCCGCTCATGATTTTGGCGGCTAAAACAACTGCCGGAACGGTTGGAATATATGGTCCGTCGCCGTCGCGGGCGATAATGAACCATCGCTTTGTGACCGGGCGGCCAGACTTGTCCTTGCCCTCGAGAATGACGTGCATCCCGCCGTCGGCCGAGCCGATCAAATCGAACCAATGGCTCGCCCTAAGCAGCGTCGATGCGTGTTTGG
>JASHVC010000003.1 GCA_030039655.1 Xanthobacteraceae bacterium
GATGGTGCTCGCGCTTTGCTGAATCTTTCTGTTGAGATCCGGGACGCTCTTCTGGAATTCCTCGAGCTGTTGGGAAAATTCATCGACAGGCGAGCCGGCGGTAGTTGCGCGTTCGGCGCGCGCCGGATTTCCGGACAGCACCAGCACCGCGGCAACTAGCGCTGCCGAAGCAAGCGGCAACGCGAAGGCGATCCGTATTTTGAGCATGGCATACTCCCTCGACTCACATACTGCCCTCGAAATAGGGTTAATTTCGGTTGAGAATGTTGGCGCAACTGCGGCGTCCGGCTATGGCAAAACCGCTTGAAACGCCGCCGTCGACTCGCCTTTGTTAGTACGTTCAGTTGATTTTTGAGCGGCTGCTGCAGGGACCGGGGGACCGGCGCATGAGCACCCCAAGGCACTCCAGAATTCATCGCGCGTGCGGTGCAAAAGCCGCGGCGCTGCTTGTGCTTGCCACGCTCACCGCATGCGCCGGGGACCTTTTTGCCAGCAAACCCGAGCCGCCTGCCCCGCCTCCTCCGCCGCCGGAGCCCCCACCGCCTGCCCCACCGCCGGTCGATATGGCCGGCCGATGGCGGCTCGCCGCCATGCCGGGGGCTGCCTGCTTCATGAAATTTGCCGACACGGCGGGGCCCCTGGCAGCCTCACCGCCGCCTCCCGCCCCCGGCGCGCCCCCGCCTCCGCCACCGCCCCCAGGGCCCGCGTTTGCCCTGCAAGGCACCATCGCGCCCGAGGGCGGCTGCCCGGGCAACTTCTTCACCAGCCGCAAGTGGACGTTCGAGAACGACATGCTGATCATCCGCGACTTCAAGAACCAGCAACTGGCCCAATTGTCTTATTCCGCTGATCACTTCGAGGGACAGGGCAACGGCGGCGGCAAGCTCACGCTGTCGAGATAACAGGAAGGACAAAAGCGTCTCATGGCCGAATATGACATCTATTGTTTCGCGCAATCGGGCAACGCCTACCGGGCCGCGTTGATGCTCAATCTGATCGGCGCCGATTGGAAGCCAGTGTTCGTCGATTTCTTTGGCAAAGGCGTCCAGCGCACGCCCGAGTACCGCGAGAGCATCAACGAGATGGGCGAAGTGCCGGTGCTCGTGCACGGAGCAAAGAAACTCACCCAATCGGGCGTGATCCTGACGTACTTGGCGGAGCGATCAAAAAAATTCCTGCCGCGCGGCGACGATGAGCGGCTCGAAGCGATGCGCTGGATCATCTTCGACAATCAGAAGGTCAACGGCTTCCTCGGCCCTTACCGTTTCCTGCGCAACTTCGCGAAGCCGGCGGGCCATCCCGCGGTAATGGAATTCCTAAAGGGGCGGATCGATAACAACCTCGCCATTCTCGACAAGCGCCTGGCGGGCCGCGACTACATTCTGGGCGCGGAGCCGACCATCGCCGACCTGTCGCTGGTGGCCTATCTCTACTATCCGGCCGAGGAATTCGGCTTCGATATCGCCGCCGAGCGCAAGAACATCGCGGCTTGGCTCGATCGCGTCAAAGCGATGCCCGGCTGGGCGCACCCTTATGACCTGATGCCCGGGTATCCACTGCCGAAGTGAGCCTGCTTAAAAGGGCCGGTTCGGCTACGCGGCGCGGCGCTTGGGCCGGCGGACGGCGCGCACCTTGCCGCTGCTTCCTCCGCCGCAGAAGAAACGATCGCCCCCGTCGGACTCCAGCCCCGACACACTGACGCCCGGTGGCATTTCGAGTCTCTCAAGGACCTCGCCGGTTTGCGGGTCGATCCGCCGCAAATCACTTTCATCACCTTCCAACGTTGCGTGCCACATCTCTCCATCGACCCAGGTGACGCCGGTAACGAAGCGATTGGACTCGATGGTGCGAAGAACCGCCCCGGTGTTGGGATTGATTTGATGGATTTTCCGGTTACGATATTGCCCCATCCAGAGCGTCCCTTCGGCCCACGCCAGCCCCGAACCGGCGCCGCCGGGCGCGGGAATCGTCGAGAGCACGCGGCCGGTCTTCGGATCGATCTTCTGAATGCTGTCGCCGGAGAGCTGGAACAGGTGGCGACCGTCGAAAGCCGTTCCCGCGTGCGCAGCGACGTCAATCGAGCGCACGGTTTTCCCGCTCTCGGGATCAAGTGCGTTCAGCTTGTCTCCGGACGCAAACCAGGCGTGCTGACCGTCGTATGTGACTCCATTGACCTTTTCGACGCCCGGAAAGGGGCCGTATTCGCGAAGGATTTCGGCTGCTGCTTTCTTCATCGCTGCATCCTTGTTGCTCGGATGCTTCCAAGCTAGTCGCTCGGCAGCGGACCGGGGAGTAACAAGGTTGTCGTGAAACCCGCCACAGGCCGCGTGACCCAGCGGCGTGCGCGCCCGCGACCGTACGACTGCACCTTGCCTGCGCTCGCGAGCGAGTCGAGCGCGCGCTGCACGGTGCGAGCGCTGGCGCCAAGTGCAAGCGAAAGTGCTGAGCTCGACCAGGATTCGCCGTCGGCGAGGAAGGCGAGCACCGAGGCATGCTCATCTTCGACCGGTGGCGCGAGCACAACGACCTTGCTCGCGCGCCGCGGCGCCAACGCAAAGCCTAGCGTCGTCGCACTGACCTTCGCGAGACTTCGGAGCTTGAAGCGAAGCCGCCCGATTTCGACACGCAATCGCGCACGATGCGACTCATCGGCGTGCTTGGCCCGGAAGGCGCGGGCGAGAAGCGTGCTCCTCGCCACGTCGGCCGGCCAGACTTCGCCCAGTGCGCGGGCAAGCGCGAACAAGACCGGACGCGTCGTGAGCGAGATCACGGTGTCGGCGTCGCGCACGACATGGCGGCATGCATCCACGACGAGCGCCCCCGAAGCCAGCAGCGCTTCCACGTCTTCAAGCAGGAGGAGCCGATCCTCGCCCGGTGCTATCAAACGCGCCGCAGCCGTGTTCAGCACATGCGCGGTGCTTTCGACCTCCGCTATCAGCGCCGGAATTCCGGCCGTGTGCGCCGCGCGGTCGGCCTCAACAAGCGCCGCGCGCGCCGTCTTGATCTGCAGGCGTCGC
>JASHVC010000289.1 GCA_030039655.1 Xanthobacteraceae bacterium
CGTGGATCCAGTTGGTGCCACTTGGCGGCGTGTCGCTCAACGTCGCCAGGCTTGGCGGCACAAACTCGGGGAGCTTTGCGTGCCTTCCTTCGAAGGTTGGCGCCGCGCTCTTTTTGATGGCAACGGCCGTTGTGGCGGGCTTTGCTTTTGACTTTGCAGACTTTGACTTTGCAGATTTGGCACGGCCTGCCCGCGCCGTCTTTGCTTCGGTCGCGGCCTCGCCGCGCGACTTAGCGCCGGCCTGCAGTTGCGCCTGCGCGCGCAGTTCTTCTCTGAACGAGCGCTGCGACTGCGGCCCGGATGCTTTCTCGGTGCCCGTATCCTTGTTGCCGCTGTCGCGATTGCTGTGCCACACGCGTTTGCGGCCCTTGCTGCCTGCGATCTCTTCGATCGTGCGGCCGCTGACCACTGAGCACGGCTCTTCCTCCAGAATATCCTTGTCGCGCGGACCGCGCGCGTCTTCGTCCTTAGCTTTGATCAGCAGCCAGTTGTCATGCCCCTTGTCACGCGGGTCATTGGGCCGTCCGCGTATACGCACCAGATGCCAGTGTCCGTGAAGCTTCTCGCCGTGGAGTTCGAAGCTCAGATGCCCCTTTGCGTAGCCCTTGTGCGGATCGCCATCCGGAGTCCAAGTCCCGCGATCCCAGATCATCACGGTGCCGCCACCGTACTCGCCAGCCGGGATGGTGCCCTCGAAGGCGTTGTATTCGATCGGATGGTCTTCGACGTGAACAGCGAGCCGCTTCTCGCCGGGGTCGAGGCTCGGCCCGCGGGTCACTGCCCAGCTCTTCATCACCCCATCGAGCTCGAGCCGCAGGTCGTAATGGAGCCGGCGTGCAGCGTGCTTCTGAATCACGTAGCGGTTGCCGCCGGCCGCTCCTTTGTGGCCTCGCGGCTCCGGCGTGACGCCGAACTGGCGCTTTTTGCGATAGATTTCAAGGGCCACGGCGTTTCAACCGGCCCTAACCCGGCAGTTTGCGACCGTTGATAATTCTATGATTCTGGTCGATTTTGCGGCGCACACCATGGCAAAAACTCGTTTGCATACCTACACTAACATGAATTCTGGGACCGAGTTGGGGAGACCATGTGATGAACCTTGTGGCGGTCCCGGGCGTTCCACCCCTGGGAAGTATGCGAATTGCGCGGCTAGCCGAAATATGGTGTAGGAACGGCCAAATATTCGTAGTCCGGTTGTCAACTGGGCGCGCACCCACCCCCAATAATGGCCGTTAGGCCTATAATATTTATGGAGCTTAGCGTGACCGTTAGATCAACTCCATTACTCGACCGCATCAAGACCCCCGACGATCTTAGGCGCCTCGATCCGAGCCAGCTTCGTCAAGTTGCTGACGAGTTGCGCCAGGAGACGGTCGATGCTGTGGCCGTGACCGGCGGTCATCTTGGCGCCGGTCTGGGCGTGATCGAGCTTACGGTAGCGCTGCACTACGTATTTGACACACCCAACGATCGGCTGGTTTGGGACGTCGGCCACCAAGCCTATCCGCATAAAATCCTTACAGGCCGCCGCGACCGCATCCGCACGCTCCGCCAGGGCGGCGGGCTCTCCGGCTTCACCAAGCGCGCCGAGAGCGAATACGACCCGTTCGGCGCCGCCCATTCCTCGACTTCCATCTCGTCCACCCTTGGCATGGCCGTGGCGCGCGACCTGCAGGGCAAGCAAAACAACGTCATCGCCGTGATCGGCGACGGCGCCATGTCGGCCGGCATGGCTTACGAAGCGATGAACAACGCCGGCGCCATGGATTCGCGCCTGATCGTCGTACTCAACGACAACGACATGTCGATCGCACCGCCGGTCGGCGCGCTCTCCGCCTATCTGGCGCGCCGCGTTTCCGGGCGCGGCTATCATCGGGTGCGCAAGATTATTCGCAGCATCGCCAAGCGCATGCCGACCAAAATGCTCGAGCAGCGCGCCATGGCCATGGAGCAATACGCGCGCGGCCTCGTCACCGGCGGCACACTGTTTGACGAACTCGGCTTCTTCTACGTGGGCCCGATCGACGGCCACAACATCGATCACCTGTTGCCGGTTCTGAAAAACGTCCGCGACATGAAGAACGGGCCGATCCTCGTTCACGTCGTGACGCAGAAGGGCAAGGGCTACGCGCCCGCGGAAAAATCCGCCGACAAATATCACGGCGTGGTCAAGTTCGATGTCGCCACCGGTACGCAAGTCAAGTCGAAGCCGACTGCTCCCGCTTATCAGAAAGTGTTTGGCGAAAGCCTGATCAAGGAAGCGCGCAAGGACGACAAGATCATCGCTATCACCGCGGCGATGCCGTCGGGCACCGGCGTCGATCTGTTCCAGAAAGAGTTCCCGAAGCGGACATTCGACGTCGGCATTGCCGAACAACACGGCATCACCTTTGCGGCCGGTCTCGCCACCGAAGGCTTCAAGCCGTTCGCCACCATCTACTCGACGTTCCTGCAGCGCGCCTACGACCAGGTCGTGCACGACGTTGCCATTCAGCGGCTGCCGGTGCGCTTCGCCATGGACCGTGCCGGGCTGGTGGGCGCCGACGGACCCACCCACGCTGGCTCGTTCGACATCGCTTATCTGGGCTGCCTACCGGGCTTCGTGCTCATGGCGCCGTCCGACGAGGCCGAGCTGGTGCACATGGTCTCGACCGCGGTCGCGATCGACGACCGGCCTTCGGCGCTGCGTTATCCGCGCGGCGAAGGCTACGGCGTGCCGATGCCGGAAGAGGGCAAGCCGCTCGAAATCGGCAAGGGCCGCATCGTGCGCGAGGGTACCAAGGTGGCCTTGTTCTGCTACGGCGCGCGGCTGCACGAATGCCTCAAGGCCGCCGACGAGCTCGCCACTTACGGGCTGTCGACGACGGTCGCGGACGCGCGCTTCGCCAAGCCGCTCGACGTCGATCTGTTGCTTCGCCTTGCCCGCGAGCACGAGGTGCTGCTCACCATCGAGGAAGGCTCCATCGGCGGCTTCGGCGCCTTCGTCCTGCAGGCGCTTGCCGAACACGGCGTGCTCGACCGCGGCATCAAGGTGCGCTCGATGGTGCTGCCCGATATTTTCATCGACCAGGATTCGCCCAACGCCATGTACGCCAAGGCCGGGCTGGACGCCAAAGGCATCGTCGCCAAGGCCTTCGAGGCGCTCGGCCAGAACGTGCGCGGCGAGGCGGTGAAACTCGTCGGGTCGTAAAAGGCCCCGCGTAGGGTGGGCAAAATCGTCTGTACAGCCCGACCGCGTGGGCATTGCGCACAACGATTTTTGCCCACATGGTTTGGCGGAGCGGGCGCAACGCCCACCCTACAATAGCATGACCAAGCAACGCGCCGATCGGCTCTTGGTCG
>JASHVC010000290.1 GCA_030039655.1 Xanthobacteraceae bacterium
GTAGCTCGGCACTAGCACCGCCGCTCGGCCCGGCGGCGCCAAAGCGGCGACAAGCGGCAGCAGGATCTGCGTGCCGGGCGCCGCCACCACATGGTCCGCGGAAGGCGCGCCGTACGCTTGCGCGGCGACGGCGGCGAGCGAGGCGAGCATGTCCGCGTCCGGCAGGCGGGCGAACACATCGGCCGGCAAAGGGGGCAAGGGATAAGGATTGGGATTGATCCCAGTCGACAGGTCGATGAATGGTTCGGGAGCGCCAGGAAACAGCCGCCGGCCTGCGGCCAGGTCACCGCCGTGCAGGAGCGGCTCTTCCCAGCAACCGGCAGAGACCGAGGAGATTATGTTCGCTGCGCTAGCACTCTTGGCCATGCTGATCGAACTCGTCGTCGGCTATCCGCAGCGGCTGGTGGATACGATTGGCCATCCGGTGACCTGGATGGGAGCGCTGATCCGTACGCTCGACCGGTTACTGAACCACGACTCGGAGACGCCGGATCGGCGGCGCGCGGCAGGCATCGTGGCTGTTTTGTGCCTGCTTGTCATTGTCGGGGCGATCGCGTTCGCGGTCGGGCATGAGTTGCTGCGCTTGCCGTATGGGGTCTTCGCCGTGGCTGCCTTTGCCAGCACTTTGATCGCGCAAAAGAGCCTGCACCGCCATGTTGCGGACGTCGCCATCAAACTCGAGAGCGGCGACATCGGTGCGGCGCGCATTGCCGTGTCGCGCATCGTTGGCCGCGATACCGGCGCGCTGGACGATGCCGGCGTCGCCCGCGCGGCGATCGAAAGCCTCGCCGAGAATTTCTCCGATGCGGTGGTCGCGCCCGTCCTGTGGCTCTTCATCGCCGCTCTCCCCGGCATCGCACTCTACAAAGCAATCAACACCGCGGACAGCATGATCGGCCACCTCACGCCGCGTTACCAGGCGTTCGGCTGGGCGGGCGCGCGGCTCGACGATCTGGTGAACCTGCCGGCGTCGCGATTATCTGCGCTCCTCCTCGTCGCGGCGGCTGCGCTGCGCAACGACGCCTCCGCCAAGGAGGCATGGCGTGCCGTGTGGCGCGACGCCTCTCACCATCGCTCGCCCAATGCCGGCTATCCGGAGGCCGCCATGGCCGGGGCGCTCGGCCTGTCACTCGCCGGCCCGCGTGTCTACGACGGCGTGCGCATCGATGACGCCATGATGGGAAGCGGACGGCGGCAGGCCAAGGCTGCCGACATCCGCCGCGCCCTGGCGCTCTACCGCTACGCAGATGGGATTCTGATCCTCATTCTCCTCGAAATAACATTTGCGCTCATCGGCTCAATTTGAGCAGTCGGTCGAGATCAATATGGGCGGAGAGGTGCGCTGCAAGTGCGTCGAGCGTTTGCTCGACCAAATCGTCGTAAGCGACGCGCGCCGGCCCCGCGCCGAGCCGCGCCAGCCAAGCGGCGCGTTGCCGGTCGTCGGCGAACAGGCCGTGGATATAGGTGCCCATCACCCGGCCATCAGCGGAAATAGCGCCGTCCGGTGTCCCGTCCGCCAAGCGTGCAAACGGCCGCGCACAGTCCGGCCCTTCGGTCCTGCCCATGTGCATCTCGTAGCCGGCAAATGGCACACCGACGCCGGTTGTTCCACGAGCGGGCTCCAAGCGCTTCTCAGCCGAAAGCGTGGTCGTAACATCGAGCATGCCGAGACCGTCGACTTTCGCCGGCGGGCCCTCGATGCCGTCCGGATCGGCGATCGTTCGCCCAAGCATCTGATAACCACCGCATAGCCCAAGAATGATACCGCCGCGGCGTTGATGAGCCGCTATGTCGATGTCGAATCCGGAGTCGCGCAGTACCGCAAGGTCGGCAATTGTCGCCTTGGAACCGGGCAACACGATGAGATCGGCATCGCCAGGTATCACGCTGCCCGGCCGAACGCGCACAAGTTCAACCGCAGGCTCGGCATCGAGCGGATCGAGGTCATCGAAATTGGCGATGTGCGGCAGGAGCGGCACGGCGATGCGCACGCGCCTCTCCGATCCGCCCCTGGATTCCCGCTTGCGCGGGAATGCGCGGAGATCGTCGTACTCCAGCGCCACCGCATCCTCGGCCGGCAACATGCGCGCCGCCGGCAAGAACGGGACGAGGCCCAGCGCTTCCCATCCGGTCATCTGCGTGATGCGTCCCATGCCGGTCGCGAACAAGGTCGGGTCACCGCGAAATTTGTTGACGATAAATCCGCAGATCAGCGCCGCATCCTCGGGCGCAATCACCGCTTTCGTGCCGACTAGGCTGGCGATGACGCCGCCACGATCGATGTCGCCGATGAGCACGACCGGCACATCGGCGGCGCGCGCGAATCCCATATTGGCGATATCGTTGTCGCGGAGGTTGACTTCCGCGGCGCTGCCCGCGCCTTCGACCAGCACAATGTCGGCCTCGCTGCGCAGGCGCGCGAAACTGTCAAGCACGAGCGGCAGCAAATCAGCCTTCATGTGCTGATAGGTAGCCGCCTTGGCGCTGCCGAACACGCGGCCTTGCACGACGATTTGCGCGCCGATCTCGCTTTGCGGTTTGAGCAGCACCGGGTTCATATGCACGCTCGGCGGCGTCCGCGCAGCCCGCGCCTGCAGCGCCTGCGCGCGCCCGATCTCGCCGCCGTCCGCCGTCACCGCCGCATTGTTGGACATGTTCTGCGGCTTGAACGGGCGTACGTTGAAGCCGCGCAGTGTAAGCGCGCGCGCAAGGCCGGCGACGATCAGCGACTTGCCCACGTCCGAGCCGGTACCCTGAAACATCAGCGCGCGCGCCGGCATGCCTTAGAACTCGATGCCCGGCTGCGCCTTCACGCCAGCGGCGAAGTGATGTTTCACCAGAGTCATCTCGGTGACGAGATCGGCGGCAGCGATGACTTCGGGCTTGGCGTTACGTCCGGTGACCACGACATGCAGCCCAGGCCGCCGGGCGGTCAACGTTGCTACGACGGAATTCAGATCGAGATATTCGTAACGCAGCGCGATATTGAGCTCGTCGAGGATCACGAGCGAGAAGCTCGGATCGGCCAGCAATTCACGCGCCTTCGTCCATGCGCGCTCGGCCGCGGCGATATCGCGCGCGCGATCCTGGGTCTCCCAAGTGAACCCCTCGCCCATCGTGTGCCAGGCGAGCTGATCAGCGAATTTCTGCAACGCATCGCGCTCGGCCGTGTGCCAAGCACCCTTGATGAATTGGACCACGCCGACGCGCTGCCCGCGCCCAAGCATGCGCAGCGCCAATCCGAAGGCCGCCGTCGATTTTCCCTTGCCGGTGCCGGTGTGCACAATGAGCAGCCCTTTTTCGATGCTCTTGCCGGCGACTTCGGCGTCCTGCACTGCTTTGCGTTTCGCCATCTTGGCGCGGTGGCGTTCGCC
>JASHVC010000291.1 GCA_030039655.1 Xanthobacteraceae bacterium
CCCTCGTTATTTATCCGGCGATGATACAGGGACGACGCTGGGGGCGCTACGCAGTTCACCTCATCCTGAGGTGCGACCCCCGACTCGGGGGGAGCCTCGAAGGATGCAGGCCCCGGCGCCTCGGCCTACCTCCTTCGAGGGCCGCTTCGCGGCCGCCTCAGGATGAGGATTACAGGTAAGAGCGCTCGTTCTCGCGACGCGTTTTGTTCGCGTCCGAGTTATGTCCAAGCCGTTCCAAACAAAAGCCCGCTTCAGAACCCGACCTTCGTCAGATGAATCCGGTGGTGGTGATCGGTTTCATCATGGTCGGTGCCGAAGCCCGTAGCCCGGATGGAGCGAAGCGCAATCCGGGAACGAACAAGAAGCTTCAATGCCGCTCCCGGATTTCACTTCGTTTCATCCGGGCTACAAAGAGAAAGAAAGAAAGGAAGCGGAACGCCGTAAGACGCTGTTCCGTAACCTCCGCAGCTTTGCGGGCTGCGGCGCGCGTCCCTTGGGGACGCGCACGCCTTCCGGCGTTCCACCGCGGCTCTTGCCAGAGGGACTCATGCATCCCAACGGCTCAGCTTCGGGCCAGGCTTCGCGGGGCAAGTACCGATAGGTGGCGGGGGTATCCCGCCCGGCGCCGGCCCCGGTTGCAGCGAGCACCTCGCGTGCCGGTCATAGTGCCGGCAGGCTGATACCCAAGCCGCCCGAGAACGACGCTGACGAGGCCTCGCCCGCGGGCACCGCACTCGCTCCGCCAACCGTTGTCACACGGCTGGCGTCCTTCACGATGAGCGAGATTTCATTCGCAGCTATTCGGTAACTGAAATAGGATCGTAAGTCAAGCAAATAGTGACGCGCCTTCATCGTCATACGCGGGCTTGACCCGCGTATCCATGCTGACCCGCCACCCCAAGGCGCGCCGTCGAATGAGCCCTCGGTGAAGCCACATGGATTGCCGGATCAAGTCCGGCAATGACGAAATAAGTCTACGGCTGCATCGCCTTGCGAAAGACCTCTACGAACCGATCGACGTCGGCCTCGTCGTTATAGACGTGCGGGCTGATGCGCAGGCGGCCGAGGCGCGGCGCGGCGTAGACATGCTCGGACGCGAGCCGCTCGATCAGCCCGGCCGGCATGCCGTCTGGAAAACCGAGACTCAAAATGTGCGGCGCGCGCACGCGCGCATCCGGGATCGCCGCGTTTTTGCCGCGCAGCCCGTCGGCGAGGCGGCCGGTCAGCATGGCGAGCCGCTCGACGATCGCCGCCCTGCTCCACGCCGCCATCATCTCCATGCCGATGGCCGCCATCTCCATCGAAATGAAATGGTCGCGCTCGCCCATGTCGAAGCGCCGCGCATCGCCGACGTAATTGGTGTCGGCGAAATAGACTTTCTTCTCCGAGTTGACGGCGCGGCGCCCGGAGCTCGTCTGCTCCAGCGGGATGCCGCCCTGGTGGCGCTTGGCGACGTAAAGGAACGCGCGCGCGTAAGGCCCGATCAGCCATTTGTAGGTGGGGAACGCCACGAAGTCCGGATCGAGCGCGCGCACATCGAGATCGAGCACGCCGGCGCTATGGGTGGCATCGACCAGGAGCGCGGCGCCGGCCTTGCGCAACACCGGCGCGACCTTGCCGAGATCGACCACACCGCCATCGGACCAGTGCACCGATGAGATCGACGCGATGGCGATGGGCGGCGCGCCGGGGCGCGCGATGGCGGCGAGCACCGCTTGCGTCCAATCGCCGTCGTCTGGCCGGCGCACGGTTTCCACCGTGAAGCAGCCCTGCTCCGCGCGCGTCATCCATTCCAGCACCGCGGAGGAATGATCGTCTTGCAGCACCAGCACACGCGCGCCGCGCGGCACCTTGAAACTCTTGGCCGCGGTCGAGACGCCGTAGCCGACCGACGGCGTCAGCGCCACGTCCGCCGGATCGGCCTCGATCAGCGCCGCCGCGGCCTTGCGCGTACGCTCGTATTGTTGCTGGGCGAAGGCATTATCGATCAGCCACGGCCGCCCCTTGCGGCCAACCGCCGCCCGCGCCGCCTCCTGCGTCCGCAACGGCAGCGGGCTATACGACGCGGCGTTGAGATAACAGACCTCGCGCGGGAGATCGAACAGCGCGCGCTGGGAGGGGAGCATAGGAGGGTTCCATTATCTGTAGCCCGGATTGAGCGAAGCGAAATCCGGGATAGACTCGTCGCATGGTACGCTACCGCAGAAACTTCATAGCCGGCGGAACCTTCTTCCTCACCGCTACGCTGGCGGATCGAAGCTCACGCTTGCTAATTGATCAAATCACCGCCTTACGCTCGGCCGTCAAGCACACGCGGCGAGAGCATCCTTTCACAATTGATGCGGTCGTCATACTTCCCGAACATCTCCACCTTCTGATGACCCTTCCACGGGATGACCCGGACTTCTCCAATCGAGTAAGCTTGATAAAACGCCGGTTCACCGCTGCAGTGCTCAAGGCAGGCGCACCCGTCAAGCGCTTTTCAAACGGCGAAATCGCGTTATGGCAGCGCCGCTTTTGGGAACACACCATCCGAGACGAAAAAGACTTCGAACAGCACGTAAACTACATTCACTTCAATCCAGTCAAACACGGACTGGTGACGCGAGTGAGCAGTTGGCCACACTCGTCGTTCCACCACTATGTCCGTCTCGGAACCCTGCCGCAGGATTGGGCCGGTGATGTCAAGC
>JASHVC010000292.1 GCA_030039655.1 Xanthobacteraceae bacterium
TCGCGCACGGCCGATAATCTTTACTGGCTCGCTCGCTACGTTGAGCGAGCTGAATATCTCGCGCGCATTCTCGACACCACGCTGCGTTTGACCGCGTTGCCGCTCGCCTATGTGGGCGAAACCAACGAATGGGAATCGGCGGTCGCCACTGCCGGCTGCGCCAATGCCTTCTTCGCCGCCCACGACGAGGCGAACGAAGAAACCGTCACGGATTTTCTGGCATTTTCGCCGACCAATCCGTCTTCGATCCGCAACTGTTTCGAAAGCGCACGCTTGAACGCGCGCTCGGTGCGCACCGCGCTTACGATCGAGATGTGGGACACCATCAACGGCGCCTGGCTCGAGCTTAAAAAGTGGGGCAATGGCCCATCCTCGCGTGAAGAGTTAGCGCACTTCCTGCGTTGGGTGCTTGAATCGTCGCTACGCTTTGACGGCTCCGCCTACCGGACCATGCTACGCAACGACGCCTACTGGTTCTCGCGGCTCGGTGTCTATATGGAGCGCGCCGACAACACCGCGCGCATCCTCGACGTGAAATACCACCTGCTGCTGCCCGCCCAAGAGCACATCGGCGGGCCACTCGATTATTTCCAGTGGTCGTCGATCCTGAGATCGGTGTCGGCGCTGACCGCTTACCACTGGGTCTACCGGGAGAACGTCAAGCCGTGGCTGGTGGCCGATCTCCTCATGCTCAAGGACGAAATGCCGCGCTCGCTGGCAAACTGCTATGACAACCTCGTGCAAAACCTCGACCGCATCGCCCAGGCCTATGGCCGTCAAGGACCGGCGCAGCGCCAGGCGCGCGCCGTGCGTGCGCGGCTGGAGAACAGCCGAATCGACGAGATTTTCCAGACCGGACTGCACGAATTCATCGACGATTTCATCGAGGACAACAATCGCCTGGGCACGGCTGTCGCGCAGCAGTACCTGATGTAGCGATGTCAGGGGTCAGGCGTCAGGCATCAGGGATCAGTAATCGGGACCAAGAAGACGGCACTGCTACGCGCATTTATTCTTTATTGAACGCCTTCTGATCTCTGATTACTGATTACCGACTCCTGACGCCTGATCCCTGACTCCCGACATGCGCATCCGCATCGCCCATAGCACGGTCTATCGCTACGACCCGCCGGCCGCAGGCGCGATCCAGGTGCTGCGGCTTTCGCCCCGCAATCACGAGGGCCAATATGTGGTGGGCTGGCGCATCGATGTATTTCCGGACGCACGCCTTGCCCCCCATGAGGACGCCTTCGGCAACCTCGCGCACGTATTCACGGCCGACGGGCCGCTTGAAGAGTTGCGCGTCGAGGTCGACGGACAGGTAGAGACGCAGAACACCGATGGAGTCGTCCGCGGCACCGTCGAGCGGTTTCCGCCGAGCCTGTTCCTGCGCGACACCGCCCTCACGCAAAGCGATGCCGCAATCTGCGAATTTGCACAGTCGATCCGCGCCGTGGGGAAGGGTCAGGTTCTTGCCGAACTGCACGCGCTGCTAGACCGGCTGCATGACGAATGGACGCATGACCTTGCTCCGAGGGATGCGGCAGCCAATGCGGCAAAGGCATTCGAGCGCAAGAGTGGTACGGCTGCGGACCTCGCCCACATCTTCATTGGCGCGGCGCACAGACTCGGCATCCCCGCGCGTTTTGTCGCCGGCTATTTTCACCAAGCCGATGCCGGCGAGGAGCAATCGGGCCACGCCTGGGCGGAAGCCTATGTGGACGATCTTGGCTGGGTAGGCTTCGATCCGGCCAACGGCTTCTGCCCGATGGATGCTCACGTCCGCGTTGCCGTAGGGCTTGACGGCCTTGGGGCCGCCCCGCTGCGCGGCACGCGCTATGGCCTCGGCGCCGAGACGCTTGAGATCGCCATCAAGGTCGGTCAGTGATTGCAATAGCTTACCGCGAATCACTATAAAGACGCGCGAGCTGGGAGTTGGCGGACGATGACCTATTGTGGCGGCATTCTGGTGCGCGAGGGGCTGGTCATGTTTGCCGACACGCGCACCAACGCGGGCGTCGATAACATCTCAACCTTCCGCAAGCTGCACGTCTTCAAGGACCCGAAGAAGCGCATCATGGCGATCGCTACCGCCGGGAACCTGTCCATCAGTCAGTCGGTACTGAGCATCCTCACCGAAGGCTACGACAATCTGGAGACCGGCGAGCACGAGACGCTGATGAACTCGCGTACCATGTTCCAGGCCGCCCAGCGCGTCGGTCATGTGGTCCGCATGATTCATTCGACCGAAGGAAAGGCCTTGGAAGCCGCCGACGTGACGTTCGACGTGTCCTTCTTGTTCGGCGGGCAGATCATGGGCGAGCGCATGCGGCTGTTCATGATCTACTCGGCCGGCAATTTCATCGAGTGCACCACCGACACGCCCTATTTGCAGATCGGCGAACACAAATACGGCAAGCCGGTGCTCGACCGCGCGGTGAACTACGAGATGGACCTCTACGACGCGTTGAAAGTGGGGCTGGTTTCCATCGACTCCACCATGCGATCGAATTTGAGCGTCGGCATGCCGATCGATCTTTTGGTCGTGCGGCGTGACGCCTGCGAGGCCGAGTTGATCTACCGTATCGAGCCCGGCGAACCCTATTTCACCGATCTGCGCGAACGCTGGTCAGCCGCGCTACGTGCCGCCCACATCGGCATTCCACGCCCACCTTACGGCCGCCGGGCCTGAGCGTCGGCATGGCGATCAATCTTTTGGTCGCTCCACGGGATACTTACGACGCGGAGTTGATCTACCGCATCGAGGCTGGAGAGCTCTATTTCACCGATCTGCGCGAGCGCTGGTCAGCCGCGCTACGTGCCGCCCACATCGGCATTCCACGCCCACCTTACGGCCGCCGGGCCTGAGCGTCGGCATGGCGATCAATCTTTTGGTCGCTCCTGGGGATACTTACTGAGCTGACGGAAGCTCAAAGCCCACAACACTAAATCCTAATTACGAATATTTACTCCAAATTAACGGCCCACGTCGGGATTAGTGCGGGTTTCCCGCCGGATGCGACATTCACAAGGGAACGCAAGCGATTTGCAATGTTTCTTTCCTAAAGTCCCAACGAGCCCAAACATTTAAAGGGTGGAAGCGTGCCGAATCCGGCGCCAGCGCGCATGGCCGCGGAAAGTAAAGTGTCGCGGTGGGACCGCGTCCGCGTGAATTTGGTCGTGCCTGTCGGCGTAATCGTCGCAGTGGCCATCGTCTGTGTTGTTCTCGCGGTGCTCACCGCCGCCCAGCGTGCCGATGAGGTCGCCTTCAACCGCGAACAACAGCTGATACGCCAAGCGATCACCAACAACGGCGAGCGGGTGCTGCGGCAAGTGGAAAGCGCCGCGGAAACGCCGCGAGCCGTCGGGTCAATCCGCACCGCTTACGACCCGCAATGGGTGCAGCGGCGCATTGGCAATTGGTTGCAGACGTTCTTCAAGCATGATGTCGTGGTGCTCGTCGATGGCTCCGATCAAATAACATACACGAACTCGCCTACCGCGTCCGAGGCGTCGTCCGCCGCTGACCTGCGCGTGAATATTGCCCAGGCGCTCGATCTGTTACGCGGGCGAGCTAGCGCGCTTCCCGGTCATGCGCTCGTCGTGACGCCCAAGCGGGATCCCTTGCATCCAGGGCGCGCCGCCGCGCTGATCCAGCGATTCCAGAACCGGCCCGCAATCGTGGCCGCAGTCGCAGTCGGCACCGGGGCCGATCTCGCCTCCGGCAACGCGGGCGCGCCGATCGTCGTCTCCGCGAAATTCATCGACGAAGCGATGCTGCGTGAGATAGGCAGCGACCTGCAAATCTCGGAGCTGCACGAGCTCAAAGATCCTACGAGCGCCGGCCGCGACCAGAGCACCGAACTGACCGACTCGGCCGGCGACCAGATCGCACGCTTTGCCTGGAAGCCGACCACGCCGGGGCGCCAGATTTTGACGAGCATCGCGCCATTCATCGCCATCGCGCTGGCCGGCTTCGCACTGCTAGTCGGACAAGTGATGCGCTACATGCGGCGCACGGCAGAGGCCATAGAGGCCGGTGAATCGCGGCTGCGCCACCTGGCCATGCACGATCCAGTCTGCGGCCTGCCCAACCGCATCTTCTTCGGCGAGCGGTTGGAGGCCGCGATCGAGGAGGTTCGCGCCGGCGGTCCGACGGCTGCTGTCTTCTACATCGATCTCGATCACTTCAAGGACGTCAACGACACGCTGGGCCATCACATCGGCGACGCGCTCATCCTCAACGTCACCCGGCGCTTGAGCCACATCATGCGCGGCAACGATCTCGTCGCCCGGCTCGGCGGTGACGAATTTGCCATCATCACCACGTGCGACTCCGACGCCAATTCGCTGCAAACAATCGCCGGGCGCATCATCGCCGCCGTCTGTGCCCCCTACTCCATCCACGGCCACAACATCATCATCGGCGCTTCGATCGGCATCGCGGTCATCGGCGCCCCCGCGCGCGATGCTGCTGACGTGCTGCGCTATGCCGACATGGCGCTCTACCGGGCCAAGAACGAAGGCCGCAACCGCGCCTGCATTTACGATGCGGCCATGGACGCCGATCTCTCCAATCGCAAGCTGCTCGAGGGCGATCTGCTGCGAGCGATTCAGAACGACGGCCTCAGCGCTGTCTACCAGCCGATCGTCAATGCCAGCGGCGAAAGCGTGATCGGCGTCGAGGCGCTGGCGCGCTGGACTCATCCGTCCATGGGCGAAATTCCGCCCTCGCAGTTTATTCCAATCGCCGAGCATTCGGGGCTCATCATCGAGCTCGGCGAGTGGATGTTGCGGCGCGCCTGCCTTGAGGGCCGTAACTGGCCGGGCTTGACCATCGCAGTCAACGTCTCGCCGCTGCAATTCCGCCGTGCCGACTTTGTGGAAGTCGTCGAGCGCATCGTCAAAGAAACCGAATTCGACCCCAACCGCCTCGAACTTGAACTCACCGAAACCACGCTGCTCGGCAACCTGGAGAGCGCGGAACTGTCGATGGTGCGGCTTAAAGCCGTCGGCGTGCGCTTCGCGCTCGACGATTTCGGCACCGGTTATTCGAGCCTGCTCTATCTGCGCCGCTTCCCGTTCGACAAGCTTAAGATCGATTCGAGCTTCGTGCGCTCGATCGAGAAGGCGCCCGACGCCGCAGCCATCGTGCATGCCGTGGTCAGCCTCGGCCGCGGACTCGGCATGAAGGTAACGGCTGAGGGCGTGGAGAACGCCGAGCAGCATCTGTTCCTGCGCGCTGCTGGCATACACTCGATGCAGGGCTACCGCTTCGGCAGACCCGGACCTGCGGCCGACATCAGCAGGCGACTCTCCTCGCCTGAGGACTACCGCCTCGACAGTCCCGATCTGGAAGTCGCGATGGCGAGCTAGGCGGCGCCGGCATGGCGCGCAAGATCGGCGATCCGTGACATCGGAGCTTGGCTGTGCAATCACTGGCGCATTCCAGGTTTCATCATGAAAACGCATCCTCCGCAGCCGGGGCTGGCGCTCGCCGTCGGCATCGTCGGGCACCGACCAAACCGGCTGCCAGTCGAGCCAACAAAACTTACTAGTATCGCCGACGAGATCGCGGCTGTTCTCGCAGCGATCGGGCGCCGGGCCGCCGCCGCGAACAATGCGGAATATTTCTCGGGCCAGCGGCCAGTCGTCGCGGTCATCAGCGCGCTGGCCGAGGGCGCTGACCGCTTGGGTGCGCAGGCTGCGATCGGGCTCAAACAAGGTGCCGATGACACGGATGTTAGTTTCGAGCTGGATGTTCCGCTCCCCTTCCCCGTTGCGATCTACAAAGATGACTTCAAGACTCAGGACTCCAAATCCGAGTTCGACGCCTTGCTGAGGCACGCCCGATCGGTTCTGGTCTTGCCTGGCGAACGCGGCAGACCCGGAGAAAACTCTCAGAAGGCAACGCTCCGCGAAAATCGTGCCTATGAGGATGCCGGCCTTACGCTGCTCAATCAATCCGATGTCATCCTCGCTGTTTGGGACGGCGAAGCCTCCGCGGGCCGCGGCGGCACTCACGATCTGCTCAACATCGCGGCGTTGTCCGGCACGCCCATCATCCATATCGACGCCAAATGCGAGCGCACGACACGGCTTCTCTGGAATGGGCTCGACCGATTTTCCTCGTCCCCGAACACAGTCGATGATCTGCCTGCCCAGAGTCTCGACACAGCGCTCCCACGGCTGATCGATAAGCTTCTGCTCCCGCCAGAAGCGGAGGGAGATGTCGAACGTCTTCACCTCAAGAGCTATTATGGTAAGCGCTTGTGGATGCGGAATTTCGGCCTGGCATTCCCCATGCTCATGGCCTTGCTTGAAGTTCGCGAGCGGCGCCACTCCGATTGGATGCCACCGCGGCCCGAAGCACTCTCCGCGGACTTGGTGAAGTTCGACCGATCCGAACCGCCTAACCCCAAGCTCCAACAGACGTCGGTGCTTGCGACCGCTTTCGGCTGGGCCGACGCTTGGGGCGTCTGGCTGGCGCAAGTGTTTCGCAGCGCGTTTGTAACGAATTTCTCGCTCGCCGCCTTTGCGGTCGTGGTGGCCGCCACATCGCTGGTCTGGACTGACATCGCCGAATTCATGGATCCGGCCAGGTACAGCAGCATCGGGGAAATGGCGAAAGAACTTGCGCGGCACAAGCTACCATTCGTCACTATTGAGCTGATCCTCATCCTTTCCGTCGTGGGCGTCACCAGGGCTGGCTACGTGAACGGTTGGCATCATCGCTGGATCGAGTCGCGCGAAGTGGCGGAGCGCCTGCGTATGGCATTTCCCCTCTGGGCGCTCGGTCTGCGGCCGACGGCGTTTCCGGTTGAAGAACCGGCGTGGACCGGCTGGTACACGCGGGCCATCGTCCGGGAGCAAGGCATGCGGCCGGCAATCCTCGATACCGCTGGATTGCAGCAAAGCCGCGACACGCTCAGAAACCTGCTTGCCGACCAGTGCAGCTATCACCGCAGCACTGAGATACGGATGGAAAAGATGGAAAGGCGCCTCGAGCGCACAGGGGCCGTCCTGTTCATCCTCACCTTGCTTGCCCTGATGGTGTTTTGCTTGTGCGTGCTTCTCGGTGTTGCGCTGCAGGCACGGATCAGCTTCGCGGTTACCGGCATCGCGGCTGGTTTTCCGGCACTCGGAACCGCAATGTTCGGCATTCGCGTCATCGGCGATTTCGACGGCATTGCTCGCCGCACCAAGCGTACTTATCAGGTGTTGCAGCGGATCATCGACGCCATCGATGCCGAGGATCCGCCGAACCTGACCGCGCTCCGCGCGCGAGCGCGTGCTGCGTCCGACGTTACACTCGGCGACGTTTCGAGCTGGCGTCTGGCGGCCGAAAGCCGAACCTTGGCCATTCCCGGATAAAAATTCCGCCGCACGCGCCGGCCCTGGATTGCACCGGGCGCTTTCCCAGTTACGATCATCGCACAACAAGGGAGGCAAGGCGTGGAGCAGAAAAAAATCGCATTGGTGACGGGCGCCGGTACCGGCGTTGGGCGGGCGGTCACGCTGGCGCTGATGCGCGAAGGTTATGCGGTGGTGCTCGCCGGCCGGCGCAAGGACAAGCTCGAGGAGGTCGCCAAGGAAGG
>JASHVC010000293.1 GCA_030039655.1 Xanthobacteraceae bacterium
TCCACCGGGCCGACTGTTCTCGCCAATGATCTAACGCGAACATAATTGTAATGACACCCTCAAGTACAAGAAAGCCCAACAGTAACAGGGGGAAAACCAGCAGCGCAAAGTCAGGCGCCGCGAAGACAAATACAGCGACGCCAACAGCCAAAGCGGCTGACAGTAACGACCACCAAAAGCCCGTCGTACGGTGCATGATTAGAGTAGTGATCAACCCTGCGACCCCAGCGATAAAAAAGAGCCACACAACGAATGCAAATGCCAATCTGAATGGCACAAAAACTGCGACGATACCCAATAGAACGAGGATGATTCCCTCACCTAACTGCAGCTTCCAATGGTGATGATCAGATCTCTGCATTTCCCCACCGGCCCCGAACCTTTCACATGGCGAAAATTGAATTTTGGCGTTCCTTGGCCCGCTAACCTATTGGTCTGGCCCTGCCGAGCATCCCTCGAGGAAATGTCCACCTCGAAAATGTGACGGACCGGCGAATCGTCATTGGCCCATTGATACGAACGGCATTCATCCGTTGATATGCGCATGAAGGCGCGGTAACCGAATTGATCTCGGTCAATTTACCCAAAGGGAGGGTCTGCGGCCGATGATGCTCAGATAACGCGTTCGAGCCGCAGCGGTCGGGCGAGAGCAAGGTTGGCGGCGGCTGTATGGAAAGCCCAAAGAATCAGAATCGAAAGACTAAAGTTGAATGATTTCCGCCAGCTATATCATTAGCGTGTTCTATGACGGTGCTCAGCGGAAGTGGGTGCGACGCGAGCGCCCAGCCAAGAAACAGCACTGCCAACATGCCGGCAAAGATAATCGCGGACCATTCCATGGCAATCAACATCGCCTGTCGAGCGCCCGCTTTCTTTCGGCAAAACTTGCCATGGTCCAATGGCATTTTGTTGTTTTCCGTCTCGTCAGTTCTATTCATTGAATTGCAAACACAGAGGTAGGCATTGATCGAGATCAACGCTGGGGCGGCTTGCCGGGAAGGCGAGGCCTGACTTGCTAACATTTGATCCAGGTCAATGACCAAAGAATATTGATGCATAGAATGCGAATTCCGCGGTTGTCCGAACTTTTTAATGGAGAAACATCATGAGGAATTTGGCTTACGCGCTGGCGGCTGTAGCGATGTTGGTGACTACTGCTTCGGTGGCTCAACAATTCGGAACCGCGGCCGAAGCCAAGGTCATGTTCGATCGCGCCGTTGCAGCGTTGAAGGCTAATGAGACCGCGGCGCTTGTTGCGTTCAACGACAAGAACAACAAGGATTACCACGATCGCGACCTTTATGTGTTTTGTTGGAGAATGTCAGATGGAATTTATAACGCCCACGTAAATCCGGCTCTCATGGGAACGGATATTCGAAATCTTAAGATCGACGGCGATCCTGTCGGGGCTAACGTCTACGCGGCGGCGAAGGAAGGCGCCGTCACGACGCTCGACTTCAACTTCCCGAGGCCCGGGACGACTCAACCTGTTCCCAAGGAAGCCTACATCACGCGCGTGGGCAATGAGGGTTGCGGCGTAGGTTACTACAAATAGCCAGAAGGCCTTCCGCACACCGCGGGGCGGATTACCAGAGATCGCGTCGTCGACGCGATCTCGCTCCGTTATCCGACCTCGCCCCGCTTATAGGCGAAATAACCCTCGAGACATGGGCGAGACCAAAATCCGGGTCGGCCGCCAGCGTCAGCTGCAATGCTCGGGCGCGTCGACTCGATATGTAAGATAGGCCAGCACCGCGTTATGGAACGCCTCGCCCGCCTCGGGGGAAGTCGTGATCGGGAGGCGGTGCAGATCTCGCGGCATGGTTTCTGGAAGTACAGCGTTGCGGTTTGCGCCACCATGGCGGTCGGGTCGCGAGCAGGCGGCCACGCCCAGTCACCACTGCGTATCGACCAATCTTGAGACCGGGTCCGATTATTCCTATCCGCTTTTGCGCGGCCAAAAAAGGATCACGAACACGACCATCCACACGATGCCCCAGCCTATCCATGTGACGTGTGGGTGAGCTGCTTGCCATTCGAGGATTTTCTTATGGATATCCATTAAATGTAGGTTCCCACTTTGGAGAGACCGGAAAGCTGCGTAACCGCTGTAGCCACTGCCATCCCAGTCCTTCATTCACAAAATACCAGCCGCCGGACGCATAGTGCGTTGACGTAGATCAACGTCCGAGTCATTAGCGCTTGCGTGGCGCGCTGGAGCCACCTTCGTTATAGCCCTAAAGCTCAGCTGGAGAGCGTCTCCGTCGCTTCATCTGCGCTCATTTGCAAAATTTTTAACTCGCTAGGCCGCTGGAGCAACAGGAGCCTATTTCGGCGTTGGAGCGGTAAAGCCGGCCCAGGTCAGATAAACGCCGATAACCAGCGATGGTGCGACATAAGTAGAGTAATACTGAGCGTATCGAATCCGTTCGAGGAGTTGGGTCAGCGAGTCGGGAGTTGCAAGCAAAAGCACCAGGCCTTTCGCGAGGATTAGCCATCCGACCAAGGTGACCACGATGGGCAACGTGCCGCCTGACCAGATATTGTGACCAAGCACCATCGCAAGGCCGGTGGCAACGCTGACCACGGCGTAGACGAGCATGACCGGCGTGTCGGCAAGCGTGCTTTCAATCGCTGCGCTTCCACGTACCAGACAGCCGATCCCAACCAAGAGGGCGAATAGGCCGATGAACCGCGCCAGATAAACCGTAAGTTTGCATCGCCACTCGGATTTTTCATGCTTACGAGCTGCCATAATACTTCTCCTCCTTGCTTGCACGGTCCAATGCTTCAAGCAGCGTAAAACCAAGTCTAATGACATTCGGTTTGCGACGTTGAAATTGATGCAAATCAAAGCAGTGCAGCTATTCTGTTTACAATATTATCTTTCTATCAACCGACAAGGCCCCCAAGGCGTCCAGGCAATTTGTTGATCGGGCTGAACCGCAAACCGTTGAAGTGGGTCAATGTGGGCAAGTGAGCTAAACGGTTCATGATCAATTGCCGTCAGTTCGCGAGGACTTAAGGGGAAGAGCTGAATTCGATGCCGAGAACGGTCAGACGAGCGTCGGCAAGAACCGACTTCCCCAAGCGGCGGC
>JASHVC010000294.1 GCA_030039655.1 Xanthobacteraceae bacterium
GGCCCCGATGGGCTCATCTACATCACATGCGAGAACAGCGCGGTCGTCGCCGTGATCGATCCAAAGACCAACAAGGTGGTGGAAGCAATCGAGTCCGGATCGACCAACGGCCACCGGCTGATCATCGCGTCCGACGGGCAGCGGCTCTACACCGAGAACGAAGAAGACGGCACGGTCTCGGTCATCGATCTGCCGAAGCGAAAGCTGCTCGGCAAGATCAAAACACCGCGCCCGCTCGCCGGCATCGCCATCTCGGCCGACGGCCGCACGGTCGTCGCGGTGGACGACGCGCAGCCAACGCTGTTTCTCATCGACGCCGAAGCCGGCAAGGTCCGCGACGAAGTGATCCTCAAGGACGTGCCGAAGGCCGCGCAGATCGCGCGCTACGCGCCCGACAACAGCCTGATCGGCGTCACCAGCCTGAACAGCAATATGGTGACCTTGATCGACCCGTCATTTCGCCAGCAGACGGCCATCAGTGTCGGCAGCCAGCCTATGGATATGGCGTTTCACGGTGACGAGTTGTTCGTCGCCTGTCAGGGCGACGGCTCCGTGCACGTGATCGACATTCCCAATCGGCGCCACAAGCAAAGCTTCCACGCCGGCACCGGCTGCGAGTCTTTGGGCTTCTTTTAGAGACCTTTTGAAATCACTTCACCTTGACGTAGCGCGCGCTCGACGAGTGCGAGCAACGATGCCTGATCGCTCATCGTATAGATGGAGGCGCCTGTCCGCACTGGATCGCCCGCGTAGTAGCGCTCGTATTGCAATTGCCGCTGGCCGAACTGAGTTCCGGTTGCATCCCAGGCGAGCTTCGACAAGCGGATTTTGGCCTCGGCGTCACTATCGGCGCCGCGATAGTAGCGGCGGATGTCCGCACCGATTTCAGAATCGAGATCGGCCTTAGTGGGATTGGCCAAAAGTCCGCCGGCGCCCATCACCTGGGTGAGGCGCACCATGCGTTCGTAGAAGCGCGGAATGTGATAGCGCAACGCCTGCAGCGGTTCGAGCGCCGGAAGATACGTGCCGCGGTTAGTAACTTCGGCTTTCTGCTCGGACAGCACGATGGCGCCTTCGATGAGCTGCAGATAGCCGATGCATTCGCCGAGCTGCTCCTGCACGTGCATGAAGCCGTCGGTCTTCACACTGCGCGACAGCGCCACCGCCAGCGCAGTCATGAATTCGCACTTGGCGAGGCCGCGCACGGCCGTTTGATGCCCCGTGTGGCATTGCACCCGCGTGCGCGCGAACATGGTGTTGGCCAGATTGACATTGCCGTGCAGAAACACGCGCTCCCACGGGACCAGAACATCATCGAAGATGGCGACTGCGTCGGGCTCCTCGAAACGCGAGCCGAGCGGATGGTCCCATTCGGACTGATCGCCGAGGTCGAACGGCTCGCGGCAAATGAAGCGCAAGCCCGGCGTATCGGTCGGGATGCCAAAGGCCAGCGCGTATTTTTCTTCGCCAGGGCGCACCGAGAAGGGCAGGGGATAGACTAAAAGCTCGTCGGCAGTCGGGCCGTGCGTCGCCAGCATCTTGGCGCCGCGAACGATAAGGCCGTCGCTGGTCTCTTTCACGATGCCCAAATAGGCGTATTCATCTGCCTGCTGCGAGGCCGATTTGCTGCGATCGACCGGAGGATTGACGAGGGTGTGGGTGAGAAACAAATCGTTGTCCCGGCAGTGGCGGTAGTAACGCTGCACGTTGTCGGCAAATTTGGCACCGACCTCGGTGAAAAACTCAGGTGCGTCGGCCCAGGACGCGAGCACGGTGTTGAGGAAGTCGGGAGAACGTCCCATCAGGCCGAACGTGGCGTCGGCCCATACGCGCATAGCGTGGCGGCGGCGCAGCAGATCGTCGCGCGAGCGCGGAATGATGAACGACAACCCTGCTTCGGCCCCATCCTCGCCGCGGTAGGTCATCCGCGAGCGGAGGTCGCTGTCGATCTGAAGGTCGTAAAGCGTCGCCATCGCCGACACGGGGCGGCGAAACACAGGATCGTCGGCGACATCACCGACCTTGCGGCCGGCGACCCACACATTCTTTGGATGGGATTTGAGCCCGGAAATGTAATTGTCGCCGCCGCGAACACCCATTGCAGCACCCCTCGCTGGCGCATCCGAGCGCCCGCGTGTCAACAACCGGATTTGCAAGAATCTTTCAAGCGGCAAACAAGAGCCGCAGGAGACTCGCGTTTGGGATGCATTCAGGCATCCATGACGACTCAGCGAGATCTTGGTGCGGAGGCCGAGGCTGTCTCAGTCCGAGAGAGCAGTCGTGCGGTGAGGGTCAGCATCAGTTTGTCGCGTAATGGGACAAGGTCCGCGATTAAATGGCCGCGGTCAGTATCCCCGCGCGGCCCTGCTGTTGCCGGCAAGGCCAAGCAGAATCGGCACTGCCGCGGGACGCGACGGGACCAGAGGCGGTGACGCGCGGCGCGTGTCGGTTAGTGCCGTGAGGAATTCGGAGAACCAATTTCGCACTGGCGACTTTCGCAGCTTGCCGACCATGCCCTGCCAACGCTCGCGCCGCTCTTCGAGGCCCATGACCAGCGCCTTCGCGATCTGTCGGGCCATGGCGTCGATGTCATGCGGATTGACGAGGAGCGCAGCGTCGAGTTGTTTTGCTGCACCGGCGAATGACGACAGCACGAGCACACCTGGATCAAACGGGTTCTGCGCCGCCACGTATTCCTTGGCGACGAGATTCATTCCGTCGTGCAGCGGCGTGACCAGGCCGACATGGGCGACGCGATAGAAGCCGGCGAGCGTGGATTGCGCGAAGCCCTTGTTCAGATAGCGGATCGGCGTCCAGTCGACCTCGCCATGGCGGCCGTTGACTTCGCCGACCAGGGCGGCGAGCTCGGTCTTGAGCTCGCGATAGGCGCGGATGTTGCCGCGCGTCGGGACTGCGACCTGCAACAGCGACACCGCGCGTTTCAACGACGGCTCCAGCTCGAACATGCGATCGAACGCGCGCATGCGGTTCGCCAGCCCCTTCGAATAATCGAGGCGGTCGACGGCGCGGTTGCCTCCGCCTACGGCCTCACGCGGCTCGCCACGTTCCCGATCGGCATCGACGTCGACGAATTCGCCTCGCGCGCCACCAAGGCAGTGACGCGGGCCGACGTGGCGCGGCTGCGCGCCA
>JASHVC010000295.1 GCA_030039655.1 Xanthobacteraceae bacterium
GTGAGGATCAGATCGGCGTCGCGGAAGATTTCCTTCTCGCAACTGAGATTCAGCTTATGCCGATTGGGAAAGTTCAGCCGCGCGTGTACGTCGAACACGGCAGCGCCCACGGTCTCGGCAAGCGCCACAAGGTTGTCGAAGCCGTCGGCGCTCCGCGCCACGTATTCTGCCATCAGCACCGGATATTTGGCGGCCAGGAGCCGGTCGGCGACCTCGGCAAGCGCCATCGGGTCGGCCGCCATGGGCACCGGCACTTTGTTGTTGGAAGGCTTCGGCAGCGCGACGTCCCGGCTCAGCGGCTGCTCCTGCAGCCAGGCGTCGTAGCACATGTAGATGGGACCCTGCGGCTCGGTCATCATCGCCGCGTAAGCGCGCGAGAAGGAATCCGGCACGCCTTCGATGCTCGAAGGCTGATAGTCCCATTTCACATAGTGGCGGAGCTGCTCGCCATTGACGTTGGCGGTGTGAATCCAGTCGATGAACGGCCGCCGCCGGCTTTCATCCATGGGACCGGTGGCGCCGATCACGAAGACCGGGCACCGGTCGATGTAGGCGTAGTAGATGCCCATGGTCGCGTGCAGCATGCCGACTACGTCGTGCACGATCGCCACCATCGGCTTGCCGGTCGCCTTGGCGTAGCCGTGCGCGATCTGTACGGCGATCTTCTCATGCTGGCAGAGCAGCAACGGCGGATCGTTGCCGCCGTAATTGACCAGCGAGTCGTGCAGCCCGCGATAGCTCGCACCCGGATTGAGCGCGATGTAGGGAAAGTCGTAGTGCTTGATCAGATCGACGATGACATCCGACTGCCAGGCCTTTTTGGCGTAACTCGCTTCTGTTTCGGGTTTGGTGCTGACGTCATTCATCGATCCGATCCTCGCGGCTTAGCGGCGACAGGACCATAAGGGGCGAATGGCGAAGCGGCAACGATCGCCCGCTTCCAGCGCGGGGGTCCGGCTACGCGTTATGCGTTGGCCGCAGCGTGGATGGCGGCGCGGACGCGCTGATAAGTGCCGCAACGGCAAATGTTGGTGAGGGCCGCATCGATGTCGGCGTCGGTCGGCTTGGGGTTCTGCTTGAGCAGGGCCGCGACCGCCATGATCATTCCGCTCTGGTAATAGCCGCATTGCGGCACATCGAGATCGAGCCAAGCCTGCTGTACCGGATGCAGCTTATCGTTCCGCGCCAGCGCCTCGATGGTCGTGACCGGCCTTTCGCCGACGGTGCCGATCGGCACCTGGCAGGAGCGCGTGGCGACACCGTCCAAATGCACCGTGCAGGCTCCGCATTGGGCTATGCCACAACCGTATTTGGTGCCGGTCAACCCGATGGTGTCGCGCAGCACCCAGAGCAAGGGCGTCTCGGGCTCGACATCGACCTCGTAGGATTTGCCATTAACGGAAAGCACGATCATGCTAACGCTCCGACAAAATTCCCGCGGACCTCATCCCAGGCCTGTTGGGGGTTGGACGAGGCCGGGCGGCAGAATCGCCCTGCTGACGTTCAGTTTGACACATCCCCTACTCCTGCGGGAATCCAGAATTGGCGGACCAGACACGGGTCAAATAAATAAATTTTGCGTTTATGCCGGATGGCGGCAGGAAGAAAGTCAGGCGCGATGCGCCATACGGATGGGAGAGCAGAAATGAGCGACGATTTTGAGGACCATTGCTGGAAGGATATCGTCACGCCGGCCGATCTGGAAATCTACTCAGCCTACCGGCGCAAAACCTTCGTGGGACCGGCGCCGGCGCTGCTCGCCATCGACCTCTACGAACTGGCCTATCGCGGCGGCGCGAAGCCGCCGGTAGAGCTGGTCAAGACTTATCCGAGCGCGTGCGGGCGCTATGCCTATGAGGCCATCGAGCCGACCAAGCGGCTGTTCGCCGCCGCCCGCGCCGCGGGCTTGCCGATCTTTTATTCGACTGGAGACATGCGTGGCGAGAGCCGTCCCGACATCGTGGGCGCCACCAAGCGCGCGAAGCCGTCGGTCGACGCCGCCGATTACGCCATCCGGCCAGAATTCCAGCCGCAGAAGGGCGACGTCGTCATCACCAAGCAACGCGCCAGCGCCTTCTACGGCACGCCGCTCGCCGCCCATCTGACCCAGCTCGGCGTGCAGACGCTGATCGTCTGCGGCGAGAGCACGTCGGGCTGCGTGCGCGCCAGCGCGGTGGACGGCTATTCGCACGGCTACCACGTGGTGCTGGTCGAAGAATGCTGCTTCGACCGCAGCGCGCTCTCCCACAAGGTGAACCTGTTCGACCTGCACCACAAATACGCCGACGTGATGCACGTCGACGAAGTGATTGCCCATCTCGCCGCCAAGAGCCCAGCCGTCAAGAAGGCAAGCTGAAAATGAAGCCGTCGCGTTACGGTCCGTTTCCCTATTCGCCGATCATTCACCGGCCGCCGCTGAAGTGGCCGAACGGAGCGCACGTGGCGCTCTGGGTCATACCCAACATCGAGTTCTTCGCGCTGGATGAGAAGGTGCCGCCCGGCTCCGGCGGCACCGGCGTTCCGGTTCCCGACGTCCCGACGTGGTCGTCGCGCGATTACGGCAACCGCGTCGGCGTGTTCCGGCTGATGGAGGTGCTCGAGCGCTACGGGATTCGGGGGACGGTCGCGCTCAACAGCGAATTGTGCGCCGAGCATCCGGCGATCATCGAGGAAGGCAACAAACTACGCTGGGAATGGATGGGCCATTGCGAAAGCAATACGCGCCGTCTCAATGCGGCGCCGCCGGGCGAGGAGCCGCGCATCATCAAGGATTCCCTTGCCATCATCGAGCGTGCGGTCGGCGCGCGTCC
>JASHVC010000016.1 GCA_030039655.1 Xanthobacteraceae bacterium
CGCCAGGACCAAAATTCCTTCGGCAATGATGAGCCCAGTGAAGAAACCGGACATCGGGACCGCTTCGGATGTGGCCGATGGGAATTCGCGTTGCGGCAACTGATCAATTGGCGCAGTCGCGCTTGTTTGCTTGAACTGGCGCGCAGCCAGCGCAGCCAGAAAAAATGCCGCCGCAAAAAATGCCAGAACCGCAAAGCCCATTTGCAATTCCCCCAACGGAAGATCGCTCGCCGGCTCCGCCAACACGACTTCTCGTCAGCCCGTTGGGACGAGTGCCACCAAGCATTTGTTTATAGAGACGGTGGGTAAAGATTCGATGCAATCTATAGCCCACGTTAAGCTAGAGACTTGCGGAGAAAGCTTGTGTGCTGCGCGCAACGGCACGAGCAGCCGTCACTCGTCGGCTAGGCGCTATGCGTAGCCGCCCAGCCTCGGTGAATGTCTGCTGATCGGCGGCCCAACTTTTGTACGAGCCAAGGTAACCGGCTGTTTAGGCCAACGCTTTTCGCTGATGCGGCGCCGAAGAAGCCGGAACATCGCCCCGCCGAGATCGGTGGAGGACTTCGACACGGCCTAGGCAGGCCGAACCATTGTCCACAGGCTTTTCACAGCGGGCGGTCATCCGCGCCTCGGTGATCAGTGGGGACAGTCATGTCACCGTCGTTGATCTAATCTCGGAAATTGGAAACGCTTGGGGGTCATGACGCCACGCTCTGTCGGGCGCTGCAAGCCCTCGGCAGGCGTCAGTGGCTACGTCGGGGGAGCGGCGCGACTTCTTAATCCCCCAAGCGGTCGCGCCGCTTAGCCGCTCCTTCTGCGGCATTGTTCGGCGGCCAGATACGTTCCATTCAGCACCGATCTGACTTTCTGACTTCTCCACAGCCCGACGTTCCCTTGAATTCTTGTTCACCGCAATGTTGATTTGCCCCTGTGATGATCGGGATTAGTGGGGATAACGCGCCTCTCTGCCGTTGATCCAGCGGCCGTGATTAGAAACGCTATACCTCGTTATGACGCCACCCACTGTTGGGTGAAAGCCCGACAGGCGTCACTTGGGAAGCCCCGGCCCCAGCACCGGGGCTTCTTGCGTTTGCAGTGCCGGCAAGACGGTGTGGCATCCCGGATTGCGCCACTTGGCCCTAGCCCGCACAGTGCCTGCGTGCATGACATCCTGATCCGCGGCGGCATCCTGTTGGACGGTACTGGCGATCCGGGCGTCGCTGGCGACTTGGCGATCCAGAATGGCCGCATCGTCGGTGTCGGCCAAATCGCTGGACCGGCCCGCAGCGTCGTCGATGCCGGCGGGCTCGCAGTGGCGCCCGGATTTATCGACATCAAGACCCACTCGGACTTCACGCTGCCGATCAATCCAAAGGCCGAAAGCAAGGTACGCCAAGGGGTCACTACGGAGATCGTCGGCCATTGCGGCTTCTCGGTCGCGCCGGCGCTGCCGGGCAAAGTGGACCTGCTGAAGGATTATTTGAGCCCGAGCGCGCCCTGGCTGCCGTTCCGCGAAACGAGTTTCCCCAATTATCTGCGAACCTTTCCGGCCATTGCCGTCAACGCCGGCATGTTGGTCGGCCACAACACGCTCCGCCTGATGGTTATGGGCATGGCCGAGCGCGCGCCGAGCGACACGGAGTTGCGGCAGATGATCGCGCTCCTGGAAGACGCACTCGAAGCCGGAGCGCTCGGCATGTCCTCGGGCCTGTTTACGCCGCCGGGGTCCTATGCGGCGCCGGAGGAGATGATCGTGTTCGGGCACGTGCTCAAACGCCACAACGCTGCTTATTTCACGCACCTGCGCGATGAATCAAACAAAGTGATCGAGGCGGTGGCGGAGGCGATCGAAGTCGCGGAGCAATGCAGCGTGCATGTCGAGATCGTGCATCTCAAATGCTCCGGCGTCAACAACTGGGGGAAGGCGGCAAAAGTGCTTTCCATGATCGCGCAAGCGAAAGCGCGTGGACTCGAAATCGATTGTGATGCCTATCCCTATGATGCCGGCTCTAATCCGCTGAAGAACCTCCTGCCGCCGTGGGTTCAGGCGGGCGGCGTTCCGGCGATGCTTGCGCGCCTTGCCGAGCCGCACACGCGCGAAAGAATTCGCGCCGACATTGCCCGCGACGGCCTCAACAATTGGGGGCGGATTCCAAACTGGGATTGCGTGCAGATCTCCATCTCGCCCCATCTGCCGCGACATGCCGGCCGCACCATCGCGGCGCTTTCCGCCGAGCGCGGCGCCGATCCGATTGACACGCTGTGCGATTATCTGATCGACGACAAAGGTGCGACGCGCGTGCTGGTGACCGCCATCTCCGAGGAAGACATCCGCGCCCTGGTCGCTTCCCCGCTGGCGCTCGTGGGCTCCGATGGCAACTGCGTCGCCCCTTACGGCGTCGTCGGCCAGGGAATGCCGCATCCGCGCTTCTACGGCACCTTTCCCCGCATCCTTTCACGCTACGTGCGCGAGCAGAACGTACTGCCGCTTGAGCTCGCGGTTCACAAGATGACGGGCGCGACGGCGCGTGCGCTGAAATTCAAGGATCGTGGAGTTTTACGGGAAGGCTTCTGCGCCGACGTCGTGATTTTCGATCCAAACGATTTTGCCGACCGCGCTACCAATGCCGACCCGCATCAGTTTCCAACCGGCGCGCGCACCAGCGTCATCGTTAACGGCACGCTCGTGGTCGATAACGCTACCCACACCGGCGCGCTGCCGGGCAAGGTGCTTCGGCGAAGAAAGGATGGCGCAGTGGCGTAGGTGCGCGGGGCCAACCGGAGCCCGCCACGGTGCTACGCTTCGATGACAATCTTCGGCGCCGGGCGGCTTGCGCCGGCAAGACCGTCGCGCACGCGCGCCGCGATATCGCGGTAGATCTTTGCATGCTTGCCATCGGGCGCGGTCGCAACGACCGGCAAACCGGAATCCGATTTTTCGCGAATTTCCATATCGAGCGGCACTTCGCCTAGGAAGGGCACGCCGAGTCGCTCCGCCTCCCCACGCGCGCCGCCATGGCCGAAAATATCGGAGCGCTCGCCGCAATGGGGGCAGAGGAAATAGCTCATGTTCTCGACTATGCCGAGCACCGGCACGTTGACGCGGCGGAACATGGCGATGCCGCGTCGCGCATCGATCAGCGCCAGATCCTGCGGCGTGGAGACGATGACCGCGCCTTTCAGCGGCACCTGCTGCGCCATGGTGAGCTGCGCGTCGCCGGTGCCCGGCGGCATGTCGACCACCATAATATCGAGCGCGCCCCATTCCACTTCGCGAAGCATCTGCGTCAGTGCCGACATCACCATGGGTCCGCGCCAGATCATCGGCGTCTCTTCCTCGATGAGGAAGCCGATCGACATCACCGCCATGCCGTGGCGCGAAATCGGTCTGAGCCGGGTGCCGCCGATAGTCTGCGGACGCTCGCGGATCGCAAGCAGCTTGGGCATGGATGGGCCGTAAATGTCGGCATCGAGAATGCCGACCTTGAGCCCGAGATCGCGCAGACCAAGCGCAAGATTGACCGCGGTGGTGGATTTGCCGACACCGCCCTTGCCGGAAGCAACCGCGATGATGGCCTCGACGCCCGGAATGCCGGCGGGCGATTGCGGCGTGCGCCCGGCGCCCTCTTGCGGGCGTGCGGCTCCCGGCTGCATCTGCGGCCGACGCGGTGGAGCTCTGCCGCCGGCTCCTGCTGCCCGCTCGCCCGTCAGCGCGACCAACGCCGAGGCGACGTCCGGCACCGCACGCACAGCCGCCTCAGCGCGCTCGCGCACCGGTTCCCATTGCTTCACCGCAGCGGCATCGACCGTGATTGAGAAAAAGACCTTGCCGTCAGTCACGACAATGTCGGAAAGGGTTCCTGTCGCTGGGAGCGGCTGTCCGTCAGGACTGGAAACCTTGCCGAGAGCGGCCAGGACATCTTCTTTGGTCGGCATCACCCGTTCTCCCGGCGCACCGGCCTCGGCCCGGCGACTGCCTCTACATAGGCCCATCATCGTCACGGTCAACGCCAACGAAGCCGCGCACTGCGCCACTGTTGACTTACGCAGTGAGCAATGCAGGCTTCGACGATGCTCGCCTATATCTTCTGGCATCGCCCGTTTCCGCATATCGACAGCAACGCTTACGAAGAATCGATCATGCGGTTTCAGAGCGATTTGGCCCAGTTGCGTCTGCCTGGCCTGCGCAACACCGCATCGTTTCGCATCGAGCCGGTGCCGTGGCTGAGCAACCACGCCGGTTACGAGGATTGGTATCTGCTCGAAGGTTCGTGGGCCATGGACCCGCTCAACGGGTTTGCGGTCACGGGCCGGGCGCAACCCTCCCACGACACTGCCGCCGCGCAAATGGAGGAAGGCCAAGGCGGACTCTACGCCCACGCCGGCGGCGATCAACGGACGGCACCGCAATCGTCGGTGTTTTGGCTCACGCGCCCGCGAGGCATTTCCTGGCAAGCAGCGCTTGACCCGCTGCGCGCTCGCTGCCCGCAGGCCAATATCTGGCGGCGACAGATGGTCCTGGGACCGGCCAGAGAGTTTGCGGTAGAGATGCCGGGCGACACCGAGATCGATGTCCCGTCGGGCTGGCAAGCGTTGCGCGTGCGACGCATTCGTCTGAGCAAATAAACGATGGCAAATAAACTTTAGTCTGTTGCGCGGATTCGTTCGATCCGGGCTAATGAATAAGGGAGAAGGAAATGGCAAAGGTCGCGTTCGTCGGGCTCGGTGTGATGGGTTACCCCATGGCTGGGCATCTGAAAAACAAGGGCGGCCACGAGGTCACGGTCTACAACCGCACCGGCGCCAAAGCGCAAAAGTGGGTCGAGCAGTACGGCGGAAAGTCGGCGCCGACGCCGAAGGCGGCTGCACAAGGCCAAGACTTCGTCATGGCTTGTGTCGGTAATGACAATGACCTACGCGAGGTCATGCTCGGCGAAGACGGCATTTTTGCCGGCACATCCAAGGGAGCAATCGTGGTCGATCACACCACCGCTTCGGCGGCCATCGCCCGCGAGCTATATGCTGAAGCAAAAAAGCGCGGATTTGGTTTCGTCGATGCGCCGGTCTCCGGCGGCCAAGCCGGCGCGGAGAACGGCGTGCTTACGGTGATGTGCGGCGGCGACGAAGCACCATTCGCCAAGGCCGAAAAGGTGATCGCGGCTTACGCGCGCGCCTGCAATCTTCTCGGCAGCCCCGGCTCCGGTCAGCTCGCCAAAATGGTCAACCAGATCTGCATCGCCGGCACGGTGCAGGGTCTCGCCGAGGGGCTGCACTTCGCGCAACAGGCCGGCCTCGATATCGAGAAGCTGATCGCCACCATCGCCAAGGGCGCGGCGCAGTCATGGCAGATGGAGAACCGCTACAAGACCATGGTGGCCGGCAAGTTTGATTTCGGCTTTGCGGTCGACTGGATGCGCAAGGATCTCGCCATCTGCCTTGACGAATCCCGGCGCAACGGCGCCCATCTCCCGGTCGCGGCACTGGTCGATCAATTCTACTCGGAGGTCCAAAAAATGGGCGGCAAGCGCTGGGATACATCGAGCCTGATTGCGCTGTTACAGCGGTGAGCGGTGCAACCGCGACCATCTTTCCGTGGTGTCACTCCCCGTGCTATTTTGAATCGTTGCATACAGTTCTGATTTGACTTCCGTTCTCTGTATCCGCGCGTATCATCCTTGAAAACTGGGGGTAAACTCTGATGCGAACGATCGCATTCTCACTGTTTGCGCTGGCAACCGTTTCGCTGCTGCCCACCGCGGCGTCGGCCGAGTGGTATTGCAATGCCAAGTCGCCTCAGGCCTGGGGCGAGGGCTGGTCGCCGAGGCAGGGCGCCGCGCGACGCATTGCGCTTGCCGAATGTGCGGCACGCACCCCGCGCGGTTCGGTCTGCGTCATCACAAACTGCCGCCTCTAAGCGTCTGCGTCCCGAGCGGACGCGGCGAGCCTGAGCGGCGGTGCGCCGGTGTGATCGCACCGGCGCCCGGCGGTTTTTTGCTTGGGGAAGCGAGTCAGGCCCGCACGCCTAGCGTGGCGAAGGCAACAACTTCACGGGCAGCAGTGGCGCGCGATCGCCAAGTTCGATAAACGACCTAAAAAACTCAGAAAATGACTGCGGCGCTGCGACGCACCGGGTCAGTTTGGGTCGGAGCTGCTCTGCTCGTAGCCAGTTACGGTCAAGCGCCGCTGGTCTGCTTTCTTGTGGCTGGCTAAAACGGCCGCGACCGTAAAGCCAATTGTGCCTCCTGTCATGAAACAGAAGACACAGAGAATGGCGGTGATCATATGTTCGCCCGGCGACGCGCCCCCAACGCGTGAATCGAACGCATACGATTTCCGATTGGGAAGATATCGACAACCGAGGGGTGAGGGCAACGAACGCCGTTACAAGCCTGTGGACAGCCGTCCAAAATCCATGACCGGCGAATGGGATTTCAGCTCTGGAACCGGCTGCACCAGGCAAGCAACAGTCCGACAGGGGCCGATAGCTGAAGTGGCCTTTTTTCACCGCCGATGAAATCGACCCAAATATGATTTGGGAGCCGGTGCCTCGTTCGAGGGAAATGGTCGCGGGTTGGCAACCTTGAACGGAAAATGTCGATTACCGGTCAGCAGGCCGTAGGTTGCCTTTGATGATCGAGCCCCGCGTTGCCCGAGTTCGGAGGTCCCCGCCCCGGTGCACCCATTAGGCGCACCGCTAAGTGGAGGCGTCAATCGCGATTACCGAAAACTTAAGGCTTATTGTTAACGAAGCCCGTGCGGGATCTGTCTGCCTATTTTACGGCCGTTGAAACAGAGCCAAATACAGTCTTGAGGTTGGTACCGGCGCCTTTCACCACCGCGATCAGGGCTACGGCGATGCCTGATGCAATAAGTCCGTATTCAATGGCGGTTGCTCCGGACTCGTCTTTGAGGAAGAGCGTTAGTTTCTGGCGCATTACCCCGACCCTTCTGTAACGCCCCGGGGGAACTGTACCCCTGGGTCTTTAATTTTTTTGAAATGTTCGAGGCCAAACCCCGACCAAGAGCCGGCGCTAGAGGCGATGACCATTCAGGGATTCAAACGAAAATTGCGGCGACACAGACGATGGTCATCAGCGCAGGGACAATCCCACCATCATTGCCACAGCTAGGGCTCTGCCCAACACAAAAGCGATATAGGTCATTGCGCCGAGGTCGCGATCGACCTGTAGCGAGGCGACAATTCCTGGTCGCGTCAACGCAGCGTCGATCTTTCGGGGCGTGAGGGATTTTGACGGGCCGCCGGTTGACAAAGCTCTGCCGGTTGAGAGGGCCGGCCGGGTCTTAGGGATCCAAAGAATTGTCAGCGATGCCGTTTGCGAGTGCCGGCGACGCGCACGAGGACGAGCTTAAACCCGCGCGGGTAAACTACGGCGGCGCGAAAACTCAAATTAAGACAAAAGACTCGCAATAAGGACCATACGCATCCCACCAAGGAACATCCCCGCGACTTCGGCGTTTACGGCGTGATGGGATGGACGCTTATCGCCCTTACGATTATCGCCGCGTGTCTCGATTTCCGGGCCACGCAGCGCAAGCGTCGGCGGGTATAAACCTTCGCGCCGGGTCTAAAATGGTAAGGCCGCCGACGGAGGCGGCTTATTTCAGTGCCGTGGATATCGATCCAAACGTGGTTTTCAGGTGCGACCCAAGGCCCTGCACAACTGAGATGATCGCGCACGAAATGCCCGCAGCGAGAAGGCCATACTCAATGGCCGTCGCGCCCGACTCGTCTTTTAGGAAGGTGTGGATGCGCTTGACCATGCGCGAAATGTAGGCAGGCCCTTTAAACGGCGGGTAAACTGATACCGTCAA
>JASHVC010000296.1 GCA_030039655.1 Xanthobacteraceae bacterium
GGCCGCGCGCGAGGTACTGGATTTTGTCGGCTATATTCGTGAGCGGGGTGAGCGCGCGGAGTGGCGCGACCTGATGAGCGCACAATCGGCCTCGCTGGCGCCGGTATGGGACAATTCCGAGGATCAAGTCTGGGATAATGCATAAGCGCGGCGAGCTCTTGCTCGTGCCTTTCCCGTTTACCGACTTGTCGGCGGCAAAGCGCCGTCCGGTTCTGGCGCTCACGGCGCCGGACCCGTATGGGGACTTCATCGCGCTGCCGGTCACCTCGCGCCCGCAGGCCCAGAACGCGATTGCGCTTACTCCCGCTGATCTGGTTCACGGTCATTTGCCGGCCCCGAGCTGGATTCGCACAGACCGCATCGTCACCCTTAACGCTACATTGATCGTGAAGTCGATCGGTCAAGTAACCGATAGGGTGCTTGATGATGCGGTGAGACGGTTCTGCGGTGTGATTGGATACGCGAAGCTCTGAAAGTGTGATCCCTTACATCGTCACCCCGAACACTCTGATTGTCCCGCCGCCGTCCAACAATAGGGCGCCTGTTCTCCAAGAGACCGCTCACCCCAACCTCCTATCAAACTCCAGCACCGCGTTGAGCAGCGCCTGGGCGCCGGCGGCGCATTCGTCGGGGCTCGTGGATTCCGCTTCGTTGTGCGAGATGCCGCCAGCGCGGGGGACGAAGATCATGGTGGTGGGCGCGACGCGCGCCACGTAGGCGGCATCGTGGCCAGCGCCGCATTCATCGAGGCTCGTGAGGCCAGGAAGATACTTCCCGCCCTAAACCCTCCCCCTCAAGGAGGGAGGGAATATATTTCCGCCCGCGATTAGGGCGGAGCGCTTACCCGAAGCTCTGAACTCTTGTGATCCTACTGCCGGACGCCTGCGGTCTTGGCGGGCCGTGCTATACTTTAGCCAATACGGAGCGTCCGATGATCGTCGACATTGCGTTGCATCGCGAGGAATTGCGAGAGCTGTGCCGTCGTTTTGGCGTACGGCGGCTCGATGTTTTCGGTTCGGCCGCGAGCGGCGATTTCGACCCGGCGCGGAGCGATATCGATTTTCTGGTTGAGTTCGATCCCGATGCGCCTGATGGACACTCACTCTCTGGTTTTTTCGATTTCAAAGAAGCGCTTGAGGCGCTGTTCGGCCGGAGCGTCGATCTCGTCGACCGAAAGGAGATCGAGAACAGCCGGAACTATATCCGCAAGAGGCATATATTGACGGGCGCGGAACCGATCTATGCCGCCTGACCGCTCTGGCGAGAGTTGGCGTGACGCGGCGCTTCTCCTCGATATGATGCTCGCCGCCGAAGATGCGCTCGTCTTTGTTGGCGATCTCGATGAACGCGCATTTCTTGCAAGTGGGCTGCATCAGAGTGCCGTCATCCGCAAACTCACAGTCGTTGGCGAGGCTGCCGGAAAGGTCTCGAAAACGTTCTGCGCCGCGCATCCGGAAATCTCGTGGGCGCAAATGACCGGCATGCGCCATCGGCTCGTTCACGGTTATGGCGACGTGCGGCTCGACATCGTGTGGCGCGTGACGAAAGAAATGCTGCCGGACCTCATCGATAAGCTAAGGCCGCTTATTCCTCCAAAGATCGATGGTGATACGTAGCGACGAAATCACCCCAGCCTCCGATCAAACTCCAGCACCGCGTTGAGCAGCACCTGGGCGCCGGCGGCGCATTCGTCGAAGCTCGTGGATTCGGCTTCGTTGTGCGAGATGCCGCCGGCGCAGGGGACGAAGATCATGGTGGTGGGCGCGACGCGCGCCACGTAGGCCGCGTCGTGGCCGGCGCCGGAGATCATGTCGCGTGAGGAAAAGCCCGCCTTCTGCGCGCCGATGCGCACACACTCGATCAGTTCGGGCGCGAATTTGACGGCCGGCGAATTCCAGATGCGCGCTTCCGTGTAGGTGAGCTTGAGCGGCGGGAGAATCTCGGCGAGCGCGGCGCGCAGCTTCGCCTCCGTGGCGTCGAGCACTTTGTTGTCGGGGTGGCGGAAATCGACGGTGAAGAACACTTCGCCGGGCACGACGTTGCGGCTGTTCGGCTTGTTCTCGATCAGGCCGACGGTGCCGACGGCGTCGGCGTGCTCGCGCGCGATGGCGTCGATGCGCTCGATCATGCGCGCTGCGCCGATGAGCGCATTCTTGCGCAGCCGCATGGGCGTCGCGCCGGTGTGCGCCTCCTGGCCGGTGACGGTGACTTCGTACCAGCGCATGCCCTGCACCCCCTGGACGACGCCGATCACGCGGCCTTCGTCCTCGAGGATCGGGCCTTGCTCGATGTGCAGTTCGAATAGGGCGGAGAGCTTGTGGGCGCCGGCCTTTTCGCCGCCCTTGTAGCCGATGCGCTTGAGTTCCTCGCCGAAGGTTTTGCCGTCGCGATCCACGCGCGCATAGGCGTAGTCGGGCGTGAAGACGCCGGCGAAGACGCCGGAGGCGAGCATGGGCGGGGCGAAGCGCGAGCCTTCCTCGTTGGTCCAGTTGACGATCTCGATGGGCGCGTTGGTCTCGTAACCGGCGTTGTGCAGCGTGCGCATGGCTTCGAGCGCGCCGAGGACGCCGAGCACGCCGTCGAACTTGCCGCCGGTCGGCTGGGTGTCGAGATGCGAGCCCATGGCGATGGGCGGCAGGGCAGGGCGCTTGCCTTCACGGCGCGCGAACATGGTGCCGACCTCGTCGACCGTCACCGTGCAGCCCAGCGCCTCGCATTGCGCCTTGAACCAATCGCGCACCTGGCGGTCGAGGTCGGTGAGCGTGAGCCGGCAGATGCCGCCCTTGGGGGTGCCGCCGATCTGCGCCGTGTGCATCAGCGAGTCCCACAGGCGCTGGGCGTCGATTTGGAGGTTTTGTGTTGGGGGCATTGCTCGACCCTATCTACTCGTCATGCGCGGGCTTGACCCGCGCATCCATACTGAGGCGGGCCAGCGAAAGCCTTGGGTGCACACATGGCGTCGAGGCAGCATGGATTGCCGGGTCGAGCCCGGCAATGACGAATTCATAGGTCAATGACCGAGTCTGCCTATGGCCCGATCGTTCATTGGCGGGCATCCGCGGCGGCTGACTAACTCATTGAATCCGTGGCGAATCGGTTATCATGATCCGCGATCACGCCGCGAGCGCAGTAAACGCAGCGGCCGGCGGAGCAAGCGCATGCTGCGCGTGCGGTTGAAAGCAGACGGACGATTGGTCGAAATCCTCCCGGATGGCAGCGAGCGCGCCATTTCGCCAGATCCGCGTTCCATCGTGACGGCCGCGCACAACGCCGCGCGCTCGGCCGAGGCGCGTGCCGAGGACGCGAGCCACGCCCGCGGCGTGCGTGGGCGCACCGGCCTGACGCAGTCCGCGTTCGCGGCGCGCATCGGCGTTCCGGTCGAGACCGTGCGTAACTGGGAGCAAGGCAAGCGCTCGCCGCGCGGCCCGGCCCGCGCGCTGCTCAAGGTCATCGAAGAAGCGCCCGAGGCCGCCTTCGCGGTGCTCGCCGGCAAGCGCTGGTAACAGCTTCATATCCACTACTCTCGTCATGCGCGGGCTTGACCCGCGCATCCATACTGACGTGCGGCGCGCGTAGGCTTCGGCGTAAAGCACTGCGTTGATGCCGCATGGATTGCCGGGTCAAGCCCGGCAATGACGAGTAGAAGGTTCCGAATTCAATTCGAGCGAGCTTTGCTCTAAACAAGCGCTAGCGCAGCGGATTCATAATCGACCCATGAGCACGATCGGATCGGTCCCCACCGTCGCCGCCAATGGCGCCAAGATCCCGCTGCTCGGGCTCGGCACCTGGGACCTGCGCGGCCGCAGCTGCGCGCGCGTGGTCGAGCAGGCGCTGCGCCTCGGCTACCCGCATGTCGACACCGCGGAGATGTACGACAACGAGCGCGAAGTAGGCGAGGGGCTGCGCGCCTCCGGCGTCAAGCGCGACAGTGTCTTCATCACCACCAAGATCTGGCCGAGCCATTTCGCGCCGCGCGAACTCGAACGCGCCGCGCGCGCGTGCCTGGAGCGGCTGCGCCTGAGCGACGTCGATCTCCTGCTGCTGCACTGGCCCAATCCGCAGGTGCCGCTGGCCGACACCATCGGCGCACTGTGCAAGGTCAAGCGCGAGGGGCTCGCGCGCCATATCGGCGTTTCCAACTTCACCGTGGCGCTGATTGCCGATGCGCTCAAGGCCAGTACCGAGCCGCTGGTGTGCGATCAGGTCGAATATCACCCGTTTCTCGATCAGTCGAAGCTGCTGGCGGCGTGCCGGGCGCACGGCATGGCGGTCGTCGCCTACAGCCCGCTCGCCCGCGGCGATCTGCGCAACGATGTGTTGGTGCGCATCGGCGCCACGCACAAGAGGACCACTGCGCAAATCTGCCTGCGCTATCTGGTGCAGCAGAAAGTCGTGGTCATTCCGCGCACCAGCAAGCTCGAGCGGCTTAAAGAAAACGCCGCGATCTTCGACTTCACCCTGAGCGAACGCGAGATGCACGATATTGCCGAGCTGGGCCACCGCGACGGCCGCATCGTCGATTGGTCCTATTCGGGCCGCATGAAGTGGGATTAGGGCGCGTACGCACAAATTCTACTTTTCAATTAAATAAGGGCTTTTCGCGTCTCTGCCAAAAGTGGTAGCTTTCTCAGATAATCATATTTGTAAGAAATGACTTGGGTCGGCGGCGGGCCCTTACGGCGACAGCATGGCGTTATCTGACGTTCTTCAAAAGAGAGGCATCGAGATCGGAGGGCCAAGTCCCCACCTCTTTGGCGCCGGCGGCGGATTCCCGCTCTATCCGCGCATTGCAAGCTTGGACAATGTGAATTTCAGCTCCAAAACAAGGTGGGAAGGTGCGATCCAAGAAGGAAACACGTTCGTATTTGATCCATCTCGCCCGCCAGGCCGGCAATATATTCTCGAAATGACAGCGCTCGTGGATATTCCATCAGCCTCTTATGATTTTCTTTTGTCATCGCACACGTTGGAGCACACGGCAAATCCCATCTTGGCTCTCCGTGAGTGGTTGAGAATTTTGACCGATGACGGCGTCATCGTTCTGGTGCTGCCGCACAAGGAAGGCACATTCGATTGGCGGCGGCCGACCACGACCATCGAGCACATGAAAGGTGATTTCACCGGAGGCGTGGACGAGAGTGATCTAACGCACTTGCCGGAAATATTGGAACTTCACGATCTCTCCAGGGATCCGCAGGCTGGAGATTTCGAGAGTTTCAAGGAGAGGTCTCTGAAGAATTTCGAAAACCGCTGCCTTCATCATCACACGTTCACGACATTGTCTGCGGCTACTCTTTTGCATCATATCGGTCTCAAAATTGTTTCAGTTCAGGCGTTTGAGCTGCATGACATCGTCATTATCGCCCAAAAGGGGCAAAGGGCGGACAATGCGTACTTTCTGAACCCTGCATCGCCCTGCTATCAGCAGAGTCCATTTCGCCTGGACCGAAACGCCAAGGCGGCTGACTTTTTGGCTGATAAGCCAAAGTCAATCGGACGTAATGAACCTTGTTCGTGCGGCTCAGGCAAAAAGTTCAAGCACTGCCACGGGAGATTCCAGTAGCGCAGAGAGAAGCCCAGGCGCCCTGGGTCAACTCCACATCCAGTTTCTCGATTCCGCGGAAGGGGCGCTGCGATCAATTGCGGTGTGACAAATCTCTGGGCGCGTTATCGGATGAGTGCGAACGGGCGTTTATTTCGTGCATCAGTCTGAATTCCCTGTGCACAACCGCGATTTCGCCGTTGGGTGACCATGGCGCTGGTCCTATAACCGGACCGTGTATACGCGGTAGTAATGCACACATCCTGCCGATTAAGCCCATGTCCCTCACGGTTAGCGCCACGTCAGTTAATGGGGCGGCGGTGCCGGTCGATCAAGCCAGGCATCAACCGCACGTCCGGCCAAGAAAGCCGTTGATCGTCTCCTGCACGCGAGGCCCTAAGGAAGACACGGAGCT
>JASHVC010000297.1 GCA_030039655.1 Xanthobacteraceae bacterium
GATCGTCTCCAGCGAGTCGCCGAAGAAATCGAGCCGTACCGGTTCATCCATGCCGGGCGCGAACAGATCCAAGATGCCGCCGCGCACCGCGTAGTCGCCAGCCTCGCGTACCGTGGCGGCACGATTGAAGCCGTTGAGTTCGAGCCATTGGGTGATGCCGTTCATGGGCAGAACGTTGCCGGGCGCAGCCACCAGCGACTGCCGCGCCACCATCTCGCGTGGGGGCACGCGCTGCAGGATGGCGTTGACGGTGGTGAGCAGGACCGACCGCCGCTCGCGCCCTTTGACGCGGGCGAGGCGTGCCAGCGCGGTCATGCGCTGCGCCATCACGGCGGCGTGCGGCGAGACCCGGTCGTAGGGCAAGCAATCCCATGCGGGGAATTCGAGCACTTCGGTATCGGGCGCAAAGAACGCGAGGGCACGCGCCAGCGTCGCCATGCGCGGACCGTCGCGGCAGACCACCGCCGCGCTGATCGCCGGCGCCTTGGCGCCAGCCGCGACCGCGCGGGCGAGGTCGGCGATCACCAAGCCTTCGGCGCCGTCAGCGACGCTGGACAGCAACAGTGGCGTGCCAGGCGCGAGGCGCTGTGCCGGCGAGGCTGCACGCGCGGCGGTACGCGCGCTCATCGCCCGCCTCCGCTCTGCACATGAAAGCTGATGAGTTGGCGGAGCACCGCGGTGTCAAATTCTTGCGGCGCGTCCTCGGCGCCCACCACCCAGGCGTAAAGTTCGGCGTTGGGCACTTCGATCAGCCGCTCGAAATCGTCCAGCGCCGCATCGTCGAACCTGTCGATGTAGGCGTCGGCGAATCGGCCCACGATCAAATCGGTCTCGCGCACGCCGCGGCGCCAGGCGCGGAACAACAGCTTGCGCCGCCGCGGGTCCAACCCTTCGCTCGATCGTTCCGTCATGAGCCGCTCAATCGTGGCCAAACGCCAAAAGCCCGGACGTGCCGGGCGGGGTGTATATAGAGGGCCAACCCGTTTTCGTCACCACCGGGCTTGACCCGGTGGTCCATGCCGCCGGGCCGCAACCTTTTGCAGCTTGGCACTGTCGCAGGCTGCATGGATTGCCGGGTCAAGCCCGGCAATGACGACCGAACAAGAGCCCGGTTATGCGCCCGCCTCTCCTCAATCCGCTGTTTGCCTCGGTCTCCGCGCTCCCGGGCATCGGGCCGCGGCTGGAAAAACTCTATGCCCGGCTGCTGGCGCGCGACGATGACAAGCCGCGGATCATCGACCTGCTGTTTCATTTGCCGACCGGCTTCGTCGATCGCCGCAGCCAGCCGAAACTGAGCGAGGTCGTATCCGATACGGTGGTCACGGTCGCCGTTACCACCGAACGCCACCGCCCGCCGCCGCCAAACCGCCCGCGCGCGCCCTACAACATCGACACCGGCGACGACACCAACACGCTGACGATCACCTATTTCAACGCGCGCCGGGATTATCTGGAAAAGCTCTTTCCGGTCGGCGAACTGCGCTACGTATCGGGCACCGTCACGCTCTACGACGGCCATCTGCAGATGGTTCACCCGGATCGCGTGGTCGACGAGGCGGGCTTTGCGAATCTGCCGCTGATCGATCCGGTTTATCCTCTGACCGAAGGCCTGCATCCCAATCAGCTGCGCAAGGCGATGGACGCGGCGCTGGAGCGCGTGCCGAAGACTCTGCCCGAATGGCAGGACACGGAGTGGGTCAAGCGCAATAGCTTTCCGAGCTTTGAGAACGCGCTGCGCCACATTCATCATCCGGACTCGACTGACGATCTGCGGCCGGAGAGCGCGGCGTGGTCGCGGCTGGCCTACGACGAATTGCTTGCCGGCCAGCTCGCGCTGGCGCTCCTGCGCGCTCACCAGCGCACCCGCGCGGGCCGCGGCACCGCCGCCGAGGGCCGGCTGCGTGCGCGTATTCTCGCCGGCCTGCCCTACAAGCTCACGCCGTCCCAGGAGCAAGCCATCGCCGACATCATCGCCGATCTGGCGCAGCCGCAGCGCATGTTGCGGCTCCTTCACGGCGATGTCGGTTCGGGCAAGACAGTGGTGGCGCTGCTGTCCGCCGCGCACGTGGTCGAAGCCGGCCGGCAGGCGGCCATCATGGCGCCGACCGAAATCCTGGCACGTCAGCATCTTTCCGCCATCGCGCCGCTCGCCGCTGCCGTCGGCATCCGCGTCGCCATTCTCACTGGCCGCGAGCGCGGCCGCGAGCGCGCGGACATTTTGTCGGCGCTGGCTGCCGGCGACATCGACCTTCTGGTCGGCACCCACGCATTGTTCCAGGAAGAGGTGGCATTCCACGATCTTGCGCTGGCGATCGTCGACGAGCAGCACCGCTTCGGCGTGCACCAGCGGCTCGCGCTGGCGCGCAAAGGCGAGGCCGTTGATCTTCTCGTGCTGACCGCGACGCCAATTCCGCGTACGCTGGTGCTGACCTATTTTGGCGACATGGAGGTTTCGGCGCTGCACGAAAAGCCCGCGGGGCGAAAGCCCATCGACACCCGCACTATTCCGCTTGGCCGCCTTAATGACGTGATCGATGCGGTCAAGCGTGCGCTCGACGACGGCCGCCGCGTCTACTGGGTGTGCCCGCTGGTGGAGGAATCCGAAGTCGTCGACCTGGCAGCCGTTGAGGAGCGTTACGCGGACCTGAAGAAGCGCTTCGGCGACAAGGTCGATCTGGTCCACGGCCGCATGCGCGGCCCCGACAAGGACGGCGCCATGGCGCGCTTCGCTGCTGGCGAGACTCGGCTTCTGGTGGCGACCACGGTGATTGAGGTCGGCGTCGACGTGCCCGAAGCAAGCGTGATGGTCATCGAACACGCCGAGCGCTTCGGACTCGCGCAACTGCATCAGCTGCGCGGCCGCATCGGTCGCGGCGCGGAACACTCGACCTGCCTGCTGCTCTACAAAGCGCCGCTCGGCGAGGTGGCCAAGGCGCGGCTCGCGATCATGCGGGAGACCGACGACGGCTTTCGCATCGCCGAGGAAGATTTGCGGCTGCGCGGCGAAGGCGACGTACTCGGCACGCGGCAAAGCGGTGTGCCGGGCTTTCGCATCGCCCGGCTTGAGGTACATGGCCACCTGCTCACCGCGGCGCGCGACGACGCCTCGCTCATGCTGACGCGCGACCCGCGACTCACGTCAGAACGCGGCGAGGCACTGCGGCACCTGCTCTAT
>JASHVC010000298.1 GCA_030039655.1 Xanthobacteraceae bacterium
CCGCTGCTGAGCCTGTTGTGATATCGCTTGCGATGACACGTCTTCCCTGTTTGCGGCGCCGCGTGATGTCAACTCTTCGGGCGCAAAATCGTCGACCGCGATGGCCGCGGAAACCGCATCGGCCGCGGCTTTGAGTTGCTCGGCCTCGTCCGTATTGATGGTGCGTTGCTTGAGCGCTTGATCGATATCACGAACGCGCGCCGCGTGCATGCGGTCGCGGATTGGCTGCACGGCGACGGTCAGCGCAAAGGCGCGTTCCAGCAACGCAACGCCATGTTCGTGTTCGGTCTCGGCAGGATGGAACAGGTCCGGCGTCAGACGGTCGCGCGCGGCGCTCGGATTGGTGATGATCTCGGCGCAACGGTCGGTGACGCGGTCGGAAGGGCCACGGCGGTGTCGGCCAAACGGAAGAATGAACAGACGCAGCAGCCAGCCGACCGGCCGGATCGGGAAATTGGCGAAGATCTCGTCAAAGCGCGATTCGATGGTGGCGAAGCTCGCCTGCATGCACCACTCGAGCAGCGGCAGATCGTCGGCCTGGCGGCCTTCATCGTTCCAGCGCTTGAGCGCCGCGCTCGACAGATAAAGTTCCGACAGGATGTCGCCGAAGCGCGCCGATATCATCTCCTTGCGCTTGAGTCCGCCGCCAAGCGTCAGCAACGCCATGTCGACCGACAGAGCGAATGCCGCGGAGTAGCGGCTGAGCTGGCGATAAAACCGCGTGGCGTCTCCGGCGTCCGGCGCCGGCGCGAACAGTCCACCGCTCCAGGTGCGGCCAAACGCGCGCGCCGCGTTGGCGAGGCTGTGCGCGACGTGGCCCCAGAAAGCATGATCGAATGCGTCGAGGCCGCGCCCGCGGTCGGTGTCTTCCAGCGCCATCATTTCCTTCAGCAAATAAGGATGGCAGCGGATCGCGCCCTGGCCGAACTGAATGAGAGCACGGGTGACGATGTTGGCGCCCTCGACCGTGATGCCGATCGGCACGCCGCGATAGAGACTGCCCATATAGTTGAGCGGCCCTTCGATGATGGCCTTGCCGCCGTGTACGTCCATGGCGTCATTGACGCAGACGCGCATGCGTTCGGTTGCTTGCTCCTTCATGATGGCGGTGATGACGGCCGGATGATGCCCGTCATCGAGCGCCGCGCAGGTCATGCGCCGCGCCCCGTCGAGCAGATAAGCGGTCGCCGCCATGCGGCCGAGGCGCTCCTGGACCGCTTCGAATTTTGCGATCGCGACGTGGAATTGCTCGCGGATGCGCGCGTAGGCGCCGGTCACGTGGGAGGTGTACGCCGCGCCGGCGGCGGACAGCGAAGGCAGCGAAATGCCGCGACCGGCTGCGAGCGCGCTCATCAACATCTTCCAGCCTTTGCCGGCCTGCTCGACGCCGCCGATAACGTTGTCCATGGGGATGAACACGTCGTGGCCCCAGTTCGGGCCGTTCTGGAAGACGTGCATGGCCGGCAGATGGCGCCGACCGATACTGATGCCGGGAAGGTGCGTCGGCACCAAAGCCAGCGTGATGCCGACGTCGTCGCGGTCACCGATCAGATGATCGGGATCGTGCAGCTTGAAAGCAAGGCCGAGCACCGTCGCGATCGGGCCGAGCGTGATGTAGCGCTTGTGCCAATTGAGCCGGATGCCCAACATCTCGCGGCCCTCATAGGTCCCGCGGCACACGACACCGGAATCGATCATGGAAGCGGCGTCGGAGCCGGCTTCCGGACTGGTAAGACCGAAGCACGGAATTTCCTGACCGCTTGCAAGACGCGGCAGCCAGTAATCCTGCTGCGCCTTGGTGCCGAACTGGATCAGCAACTCGCCGGGGCCAAGCGAGTTCGGCACCATCGCGGTCACTGCGGTGCAGATCGAGCACGACGAAAGCTTGCGGATCACTTCCGAATGCGCGTACGCCGAGAAGTCGAGGCCGCCGTACTCTTTGGGAATAATCATCGCGAAGAATTTTTTCGCTTTCAGATAATCCCAGACTTCGGGCGGCAGATCGTGCCACTGCCAATTGACTTTCCAGTCATCGACCATGCGGCACAGGTCTTCGACCGGACCGGCGAGAAATTGTTGCTCCTCCTCGGACAGCTTGGCGGGCGCGCACGCCAGCAGCTTGCTCCAATCCGGATTGCCGGTGAACAGCTCGGCATCCCACCATACGTCGCCGGCCTCGATAGCTTCGCGCTCGGTGTCGGAGAGGCGCGGCAGCGCGTGTTGCGCCATCCGGAAGATCGGCTTGGTGATCCAGTCCCGGCGGAATGTTGATTGGGACATCGGATTTCCCTTTGGCTTGGCAATAAGCGCGACTCGGCCGTCACGGTTTGGGGCCGAGACTATAGGCTTTCTCAGCTTAGATGTTACTATTTCGCGCGATTTTGAACCCCTCAATTGTTATTGAAACCACGGGGGATGGAGGAGGTACGGCTTGGCAGCTAATCTTTCCGATCTGCAGGCCGATTTGCGGCGCGTCTCCAAAAGGGTCGAAGACGACATCAGCGCCCGAATGCTGCGCTATCTGTTGCAGCCTACCGGCCGATACGCGCCGTTTTACGCGCCCGATCCTGAAGTCGTCCGCAAGGCACTGCAACCGGGCGATATTCTCCTCGTTGAAGGCAACACGCGACTCAGCGCCGTCATCAAATATCTGACTCAGTCTACCTGGTCGCACGCCGCGCTCTATGTCGGCGAGCGGCCGGGGGACGTTTCGCCGGACGGTGAACCGAACGTGCTGCTTGAAGCCGAGGCTGACATCGGTGTCGCCACCGTGCCGTTGTCGAAGTATGTCCGTTATCACACGCGGATTTGCCGTCCTGTGGGCTTGGACGACGCGGCGCGGCTGAAAGTCATCGATTACGCTCTCGCCCGCGTCGGTACGCAATACGATTCACAGCGCATCGTCGATCTCGCGCGTTATTTGTTTCCCTATCCGCCGGTGCCGGTGTGGCTTCGCCGCCGGATGTTGTCGATCGGTTCCGGCGATCCGACGAAAGCAATCTGCTCTACGCTGATTGCGGAAGCCTTCGCGACGATCCATTATCCGATTTTGCCGGAGCGAGCCTCGATCAACGGCAAGACCTACGCCATTGCGCCTTACGTGCAGAGCGAGTTGGATCACATCCGCACTTACGGCCTCTACACGCCGCGCGATTTCGATGTGTCGCCGTTTTTCGCCATCGTCAAACCCACCCTCGCGGACGGATTCGATTATCGTACGGTGCAATGGGGTCCGCCGGATGTCCCGTCCTCCGATTTGGCGAACGCCGGTGTTGTGGCTCTGCCGCCGTAGGGAGAAGGTAATCCAAACGCTCGTCACCGCCCTCGATCGGGGTCGGGGGTAAACTCCAGCGGGGACCTAGTGTTTCCTCGCCGTGCAAGCCGTTCTGGATTCCCGCTTGCGCGGGAATGAGCGGAATAGGCCCCTAACCATCGGGCGGTGATGCGATTGGTAACGGGCGGCCATCGGGACCAACGCGGACGTAGGTGAAGACGCCTTCGGTGACCTTGATCGCCGTTGTGTCGAGTCGCCGCCGCACCCAGCTCTGGATCTTCACGGTTATCGATGTGTTGCCGATCTTTTCCACGTCGCAGTAGCAGGTGACTTCATCGCCGATCATCACCGGACGGTGAAACGCCATGCCCGTAATGGCGACGGTGACGACGCGGCCGTTGGCGTGCCGCGTTGCGAAAGTCGAGCCGGCGAGGTCCATCTGACAGAGGAGCCAGCCGCCGAAGATGTCGCCATGCGGATTGGTATCGGCGGGCATCGCGATGGCGCGCAGC
>JASHVC010000299.1 GCA_030039655.1 Xanthobacteraceae bacterium
GCGGGCGAGGTGCCAAAGTTGCGCAGGCCGAGCGGTCAGTTCGCGCAGAATGGCCGGCACGTTGGTGCGGCCGTCGGCATTCATGCCGACAAGTGCGGCCGGAGGAATCGCGCGCTCGGCGGGATCCACAATGACACGCATGGCCGCGAAGGCGAGGCCGTGCTCGGCCGCGAGACGCGCCACGACGTGCGATTCCATATCGACCGCAGCCGCACCGGTCATTCGGTGCAGCTCGCGCTTGATTTTTGGTTCGGCAATCGGATCGTCGACGCCGGCTATTGGCGCGTGACGTGCGCCGCCGATGAGATTGAGCAGCTTGTTGGACCACGCCAGATCCGTCACGTTACTCGTTTGCGCATCGACGACCGAGGATGCAACCACCCAATCTCCTGGACGCAAGTTCGCCGCCAAGCCTCCGGCGACGCCGAAGCTGATAATGCCGCGGTAGCCGTGGCGCGCTGCGTTCTCGGCGGCTGCGGTCAGCTCATGCCTGGACTCCCGCGAGAAAACCACAACGCCGGGTCCGGCCGCGATTCTCGCCTCGAAGGGCATGCCGACAAATGCGATGACTGAATGCTGCGGTGGTTGGAGTGTGAGAGGAGATGTAACGACTTGCTCGGTGCTTCTACCTTCGCCCACCAGTCTTTCTGCGAGCGAGGCGTCAACGAATTGCGCTTCGTATGCCATGTGTAAGACGGGGTCCCCGCGTGATAGCCCTCGTTCAAACCCCCCGGCGGGGTCTTACGCAGACGTCTGCCTTTCGATCAGGGTCAGACCAAAAGCGCGGTCGATCGCTTTCGCAATTGCTAACAGCGTGGCTGCCCCTCTTCGCTACTACACCGGCATGAGCACCACATTAATATGGCGCCCAAACGTTGATCGTAGTTGATTAAGCGGTGGTTACGAACTCGAATCGCCCCTAACCAAGTTACCACAGGGCTTTATGGCTTGCCATGGATCGCGGTGCACAAACACTGGTCACGGGTGCCTCAGGATTCGTCGGCTCTGCGGTGGCGCGGACATTGGCGGGCGCAGGCTTTCGCGTACGCGCCCTGGTGCGGGCGGGCAGTCCGCGCTTCCATCTACACGGGCTCGACTTGGAGTTTTCCGAGGGGGATCTCCGCGACGCAGCCTCGATTCGACGCGCTATGGCGGGCGTCCGCTATGTTTTTCACGTGGCTGCCGATTATCGGCTGTGGGCGCGCGATAAGCGGGAAATTTATGCCGCCAACGTGGACGGTACCCGCAACCTCATGGAGGAGGCCTTACGCGCCGGAGTCGAGCGTGTAGTGCATACCAGCAGTGTGGCGACGCTCGGCCTAAAGCACACACCCGCCGACGAGACCTCGCCGTTGTCCGAAGAACAGGGGATCGGCGCCTATAAGCGCAGCAAGATCGCCGCCGAACGCCTGGTCGAGGCGATGATCGCGCGCGACAAACTCCCGGCCGTGATCGTTAATCCGTCGACGCCGATCGGGCCGCGCGACGTGAAGCCGACGCCGACGGGCCGCATCATCGTCGAGGCGGCGCTGGGGAAAATTCCGGCGTTCGTCGATACCGGCCTCAACCTCGTACACGTCGACGACATTGCGGACGGACACATTGCGGCGCTCAAGCAAGGCGTCATCGGTGAGCGCTACATTCTGGGCGGCGCCAATGTGCTGTTCGCCGATATGCTGGCGGACATCGCGCGCCTGGTTGGGCGCAAAGCGCCGACTATGCGGATTCCTCACAGCGTCGCCATGCCGGTCGCCTACGCCGCAGAGGCGATGGCTTGGGTCACCGGACGCGAGCCGTTCGCCACTGTGGACGGCATCCGCATGGCCAAGCACCACATGTTTTTCACTGCCGCCAAGGCCGAGCGTGAACTGGGCTTCCGCCCGCGGCCCTATCTGCAGGGCATCGAAGACGCGATCGGCTGGTTTCGCCAAGCGGGATATCTGGACGGAAAGCGTAAGTCGTCTGTCAAATAGTCCGCTTCAGTGAACCGGCTGCCTGCGCTCGCGCAGGAAAGAAAAGAACTCGACGCCTTCGCGCAGCCGGCGCACCATCATTTGCGGGCTGAGCACCATCTCAGAGACGATGGACGCGATTTTGGGAGCGCGGAAGTAAAAGCGTCGATAGAAATCCTCGACCGAGTGGAAAATCTCCGAGTGGCTCAAGTGCGGATAATGCAGCGGCGCGATCTGCACGCCGCTTCCATCGACGAACTCAGCATGATCCGCGTCCAGCCAACCGTGCGAAACTGCATCGCGGTAAAGCTCGGTCCCCGGATAGGGCGCCGCCAGCGAGACCTGGATGGTGTGCGGATTGATCTCGGTGGCAAACCGAATGGTTTCCTCGATGGTTTCGCGGCTCTCGCCCGGCAGTCCGAGGATGAAGGTGCCGTGGATGGTGATGCCGAGCTCGTGGCAATCCTTGGTGAAGCGGCGCGCGACGTCGATGCGCATGCCCTTGCGGATGTTGTAGAGGATCTGCTGGTTGCCGCTCTCGTAACCGACGAGCAAGAGCCGCAGGCCGTTGTCGCGCATCACTTTCAACGTATCGCGCGGCACATTGGCCTTGGCGTTGCACGACCAGGTAACATCCAACTTGCCCAGCTCGCGTGCGATTGCCTCGGTGCGCGGCCGGTCGTCCGTGAAGGTGTCGTCGTCGAAGAAAAACTCCTTCACTTGCGGGAAGGCGGCTTTCGCCCAGCGAATTTCGTCGATGACGTTGCCGACGCTGCGGGTGCGGTAGCGATGGCCGCCGACGGTTTGCGGCCACAGACAGAACGTGCAGCGCGATTTGCATCCGCGCCCCGTGTAGAGCGACAAATAGGGATGCTTGAGATAGCCGATGAAATAATTCTCGATATTCAGATCGCGCTTGTAGACAGGCGTGACGAATGGCAACTCGTCCATGTTGTGTAGAATGTCGCGCGGCGGATTGTGCCGGATCGCGCCGGCGGCGTCGCGATAAGATAATCCGGTGATGCCGCTCCAGTCGCGGCCCTCGGCGATTTCCTTGATAGTGAAGTCGAATTCGTTGCCGGCGACGAAATCGATAACTGGCGAACTTACCAGGCTTGCTTGCGGCTCGACCGCGACCTTGGCGCCCACAAAGCCGGCCTTTAGGCTTGGATTTGCGACCTTGAGCGCTTCGATTACCCGAACATCAGAAGCAAATGAAGGTGTCGACGTATGCAGCGCGGCGAGATCGTAGTCGCACGCCTGGGCGACGATGTCGTCGAGGGTGAGCCGGTGTGGGATTGCGTCGATCAGCTTGCTGCCGGGCACGACGGCCGCCACCTGGGCGAGCCACGTGGGATACCAGTAGGAGCGTATCTCACGCCGCGCCTGGTAGCGCGAGCCGGCTCCGCCGTCGAACCCGTCGAAGGAGGGAGCTTGCAGGCACAGGGTCCGCATCATGGGCGTTTGTGTCATGGGCGCCTCAGGTCTTGCTCGATAAAGGTGCCGTCCGCTGCCACGCGATAATCGGCCCCTCGCCAATGAACCGTCGCTCCAAAGAAGCTCGCCACGTAGATGGCGAAAGCAATCATGTCTTGCAACGGAATGAGCCAGTAATTCTCCCGCGGTAATCCAAACCGCCGCTCGACGCAGCGATACAGCGTGACGCGCGACGCGAGCGCAGCTATCGCAAGCACCGCCGCCGCGCCGCTCCCCGACATCATGGCGATAAGCGCCAGCGGCCACGGATGCGTTATGATCGAGCCCGCATAGCCGACCGGATCGATGGTTTTGATCGTACGGGCGACCCGTATCTGATGCTGCACGAGCTGGCGCAGGCTGTTCTCGAAGCAGCAGTGGCCAACCACAAGCGGTGCGATGACGACCTCATAGCCGGCGGATCGCACGGCGGTGCCGATCGCATAATCGTCGGCAAGTTCGTCGGCGAACGCACCAAAGCCACCGATGCGTTCCAGCATGGAGCGCCGCAGCGCGATCGTGGCGCCGAAGCATGGTTTCGTCAGCCGCAGGTACACGCCGGCAATCGCATGGGGCAGAAACGTCGAATTGATGGCGAGTGCCGACAGGCGCGACCACAGCCCGTCGCCGGCGATGCCATGATACAGGCAGGTCACGGCGCCGACGCGCAGCGGCGCCAGCAGCGGCGCGATGGTGCGCAGATAGCCGGGCCTCACCACGATGTCGCTGTCGGACAGTATGATTGTGTCGTGCCGTACGCGCGGCAGCATGTTGATCAGGTTCGAGACTTTGCGGTTACTGCCGTGGCTGCGTGGATCGACATGAAGCTCGATCGGTTCGTCAGGATGCTCGCGCTGCACCGCGCGCACGGCGCCGATGGCCGAAGAAGCTGAATCCCCGGCGCCACAGATGACCTGTACGGGAGCGCGGTAGTCCTGGTGGCAAAACGCGGCGAGACGGGCGTGGAGCTCGGGCTCCGCATGGTGCATCGGTTTGAGGATCGTGACTGGCGGCTGGACGGACCCGATGCCCTCGCCTTCCTCGGGGAAGCCCAAAACAAATGCTGCTTCGAGCAGCATGAGAACGCATCCCGCGAACGCGCACGCGAGACAGACATCGCATAACGATCTGATCAGCAAAGTTGCGTCAGGAATACCATGAACAATTTCCATAACGCCTCCAACGCCTAAGGCTAATCTTCGCTCCCGAGTTTCTGGTCCAGGGTTCGGCGCGAAACATAGATCGGCACGCGCACGCGACTCAGCGTATCGAGCCGAAGCGCCGCTGCATTTTGCGCGAGTACGGTGAGGGAGATCAGGATGTTTTCGCCGAGCCGATGGAGGCGCTCGCCGACCGTTAAGGACTCATGCCCGGTGAACGCCTCGAACCCGAAGTACCCCATGATCCGCACGATTTGCCGGCTTTGCGTTTGAGTGCCGGAAGGTACGTCCGCGCAAATTACGTTGATGTCGTGAAGGTCGCGCTGCGACGCCAGGTAATGGACAAGCTCGCGCAGCGACGTCGCAATGTTCTGTCGCGCGCCGCGCGCCCAATGGATCGTCGCTCCTTCGCGCGGAACAGACGGAATGTGTTCGTTCCAAAAATGCAATTGAGCAACGCGGTCGCCGACCTGTAGGTGTGTACCGTCGCGCAGCGTGAATCCATGGCGCGATCGCGCGATGCCAACCCGGAAGACGCACGAGGGATGCGCGGAATATTCAATGACCGCCAGGCGGCGTCGCAGCCTCGTATCGAGTGCAAAAATAGCCCGCGCCAGCCACGGATGGCTGTGCGACGAT
>JASHVC010000300.1 GCA_030039655.1 Xanthobacteraceae bacterium
ACGGTCCACTCATCGACACCCACCAGCATCCGATCCCGGACTATTATAAACGCGCACTCGAGAAGGTTGGCATTCATGGCAGCGGCGAAAACCCGTGGGCCGACTGGAGTATCTCCGCTCAGCTTGAGTTGATGGATCAGAGCGGCATAGCCGCTGCCGTCAATTCAATCGCTTCACCTGGCGTGTATTTCGGTGATCTCGATTTTGCCGTCCGGCTCGCCCGCGAGTGCAACGAGGATTCGGCTCGGATGGTCGCTGATTATCCCCATCGTTTCGGCGCTTTTGCGATTTTGCCGTTACCCGACGTCGACGCGGCGATCCGCGAGGCAGAATACGCACTCGATACCCTCAAACTCGAAGGTGTCTGCCTGCTCACGCACGTCGGTGACCGGCACCTTGGCCAACCCGAAGAGGATGAGCTGTACTCGGAACTCGATCGTCGTCATGCCGTGGTCTTCATGCATCCATTACGTAATCAGGCGAAGAACATCCCAGCGTATAATTATCCGTCTGGCATGACCGAGCTCGTGCTCGATACAACGCGTGCAATTCATAATCTGCTCTGGAATGGCACGTTCGGAAAATTTCCAAACATCCGATGGATAATGCCGCACGGCGGAGGAACGGTCCCGTTCCTGATATATCGGATGAGCGCCATGAACCTTCGTCCGCGCGTTGCGGAAAAACTGGAAAATGGCACGGTCGCCAATACTTTGCGGCGCCTCTACTATGATGTCGCGGAGATCTGCGCCCCGGCGCCGTTGAAATGCCTAATGGAAATGGTCGATCCTTCTCACATCTTGTTTGGCAGCGATTTCCCGTTTTCGAGGCATCTCACCCCTGTCAATGATGTCAAGTCAACGATCGTGGCCTTCGAGGCGTTTGGAGATTGGGACGCGTTTACGCGACGAGCGATTGAGAGCGATAACGCGCTGAAGCTCTTTCCGAGATTTGTAAGATCCGCATCGCAAACGCCGTAAGGGGCCTCACATTCGTCGATTTCGATATTCCCATTCGATAGTTTTACCGAGAGAAATGCTTTAGAGACTGCGAGAATGCGCCCTTGAACCCTTTGGAGTGGCAAGGCGCACACCGCAGATCAATTCGTCGGCTTCGCTGGCTCGCCGACCACGACAAATGGCGCCCAGTGTCTGGGATCAGCCCAATCAGGGCGTTGCGCGTTGTCTATCATCGCCAGCATGGATTTTTGCAGCGCCTCGGCGTGGGAGAGGTTGGGATTGGCGGCCAGCACCGCGAACGTGCCGGTCATCAGCACAACGGCGCTGTCGGAATTAACTTCCCAGTTGGACACAACGAGCGAGCGTGCACCGGCATAAATGAACGCACGCGCCAGTCCTGAGAGAGCCTCTGCGCCAGGCTTCTCTGCGGATGCCGTGTTGCAGGCCGACAGCACCACCCAAACCGGCGGTCGTTACCGATGCGCGCCATGAAATGGAGCGCGGGCTGTGGTGGCGATCGGGTTTTTGGGGTGGCGCCGCGAGCTACGGGGTCGGAGATTCGATGGCCGGCGGCTGTTGCGCACGGCGGGACTGGGCCTCCCTGCTTCAATCGATATATTCTGCGGGGGCTTGGTTGCCGAGCGCATAGGATTCGAATGACAGTAGGGTCGCTATGAGGCGTATCCACCATCGAGTAGTTGCAAAAACGCGATGAGCCGCTCGGATGCGGCATCGCCGGCAAACGGTCAAATATCTCTTCGCGTAGCTTCTCCGTAAGGCCGGCGTTGGAGTACGGGTTTTTCGGACGCCCCAGAAAGGGGGTGGCTTCTCCGTGCACGACTTTGCCACCTGCAAGTTCAATCTCGACGCGCGAAAGACAGCCTGCCTGTGCTCTGCTGAGTTTGCCCGCAGCACGTCGGTGCTTATTAGTGGCTCCAGCTCCTAGCCGAAAGGCGGGAACCCGCTCAAACGATCAGTGGCGGCAGACCATAACTCGTCCAGCTGTCTTTGACCTTTTGCAGCATTTCCAGCGGTGGCAGCGATCGCGGCGGATAGGCATGCTTGCGGGTGGCGTCGATGCCGACCTTGCCGGAATAGATCGCCTGCTCCTTCGGCATGGACGGATCAAGCGGAAGACCCGTTCCCTTTTCCCAGATCGTGTAATCGCGGTCGGGCTGCACGCGACTCGCGAGGTGCCAAGTCACGTCATCGTCGCTGTAGATGTCGCAGTCGTCCTCCACGACGATCACTTGTTTGGCGCGGTTAGGATAGGTCGCCCAGCAACCGCTGAAAACTGCTTTGGCGTGAGCGGGGAACTGCGGCTTGATCTTCACTACCAAGTGCGACTGGCACGACATCGGGTGCACGTGAACGTCGAGCACGCCGGGAATGCCGCAGCCACGCAGTGAAGACAGCAGGATCGATTCCATGGCAATGTCTTTGATACAGCTGCCTTCGCTCGGCGGCATCTGCTCCTGGAAGCCTTGATGAATTGTGTTGTTGCGATAGGTGATGGCGGTCACTTCGACGATCGGCGATTGCGCCGGTGGACCCATATGGCCATAAAATTCGCCAAACGGGCCTTCCGCCTCGCGGATGCCGGGTTGGACGATGCCTTCGATTACCATCTCGCAATGCGCCG